>CAUTXO010000010.1:0-45228 GCA_963542625.1 uncultured Helicobacteraceae bacterium
GGTAAAAATTTGCCAGATTTTTTCTAGCCCGCCAGCGCTTCTTTGCGCTTTGGCATAACAATCTTAACCCAACACGCACTCGCCCCAAAGCACTATCCAAGCTCCACTAACTACAACGCCACATCAAACCACCACCAAATTTCATCAATCATAAACCCCAAGATCCACCAGCACCAAACAGATCCCACGCGCACCAAGCCAAATATCCGCCCACACATTCAAAACCAAACCCCACTTACGCCAAAGATCCCTTGCTCTAATCTCTGCCCTTACCACCCCCCCGCCTATGCAAAGATCCACTCGCCCCACACCTAAAACTCCTAGCACCAGACAAATTAAAAAGGCTCTAAGTAATCCTTTCATCTTGATCCTTTTGTGTAAAAGTTTATATTTTATATAAAAAAGCTTATGTTTAGATCTTATAGTTATAAATATTGATGTTTTTGGCGTATATATTATAACAAAATTTGTGAAAAATGGCTTAGAACCAGTGCCTTAGATCTGGATTGTGCGAGTGCGCAGATCCGTTAGATCCCCGCAGATCCTTAGAATTTCCAAAGATCCTAACGCGCAAAACCGCATTAATAAAGCGAATTAGGGCATAATTAACGCACATTAAAACAAGGATAGAGTTATGGCGAAGGTCGTCGTATTGGGTTCTGGCTTTGCAGGCCATATCGCCGCTTTGAATTTAAAGCGCGAGTTGGGTAAGGAACACGAGGTGGTAGTTGTTACGCCGCAAGAAAAGTTCGGCTACATACCGTCTTACATTTGGGTAGGAATTGGCAAGATGACAAAGGAGCAATGCCAGTTTGAGTTAGCCCCCGTTTATAAAAAAATGGGGATTACATATTGTTTAGGCAAGGCGGTGGAAATTCACCCCGATAGCGGCGAGCAAAACGTCGTCGTGGAGCTAAACAAGGGCGGGCGCGAGAGCATTAATTACGATTATTTGGTCGTTGCCACCGGGCCACAGCTGAAATTTGACGCCACAAAAGGCTTGGGGCCAGACGCGGGCAATAGTTATTCCATTTGCACGCCGACGCACGCTGAAGCCGCGCGCGACAAATACCTTGAGCTTGTGGAAAAAATGAAGCAGGGGCAAAAGCAAAAGATCGTAATAGGCACGGGGCACGGAATGTGCACTTGCCAAGGCGCGGCGTTTGAATACATTCACAACATCGCCTTTGACCTAGAAGAGCGCGGGCTAAGGGATATGGCGGAGCTTGTGTGGATCTCAAACGAGCCAGAAGTCGGCGATTTTGGGATAAACGGTATGATTGTTAATATGTTCGGCAAGACCGTTACTAGCAAGATGTTTGGCGAGATCTCATTCCTTGAGCGCAACATCAGGTGGATTTTGAAAGCGCACACGAAAGAAGTTAGGGCCGGATCTTTAGATTACATAACAGCAGACGGCAAGGAAGGCTCAGAAAGCTTTGATTTTGCAATGCTTATTCCGCTTTTTGGCGGTGTGCCTATTAAGTGGATTGGCAAGAATGGCGAAGATCTCACAGGCAAGGTTTGCGCGCCGAATGGCTTTGTGAAAGTTGATGCAAATTACGACGCCGCCGCAACTGGGTTTGAAAGCTGGAAAGCAAGCGATTGGCCTGAAATTTACCAAAACCCTTTGTATTCTAACGTTTATGCCGCTGGCATTGCCTTTGCGCCGCCGCACCCAATCAGCCGCCCGGACAAAGCGCCAGACGGCACACCGATAACCGCCACGCCGCCTAGAACAGGTATGGCAGCGGGGATTATCGCGCACTCGGTGGCAAAAAACATTGCAAACATCATCAAAGGCTCCAAAAAGCCTATGGTGAAAAGCTCTATGGCAAAATTCGGCACGGCTTGCGTCGCGTCTATGGGTGCGTCAATGCTAAAGGGAAGCGCGGCAACGATGATTATCTACCCCGTAGCGCAAGATTATGAGGCGGACAAAACCGGGCGATACAGCAATTGGACGTTCGTTGATAGGGGCTTGGCGGGGCATTGGCTCAAGGTAATTTTGCACTATATGTTTATTTATAAAATGAAAGCCTTACCGGGCTGGTGGATAATTCCGGATTAGGAGGAAAAAATGGAAAAAACATACGAACAAGAACGAGACGCGATGATGAAAATGCAGTCTAGCGGGTTTATGAGATTTGCAAACCGCTGTATCATCATTAACCTTTTGCGCTTATCTTATTACGGCTATAAGGTGCTTGCGCTACTTATTTCATCTGCAAAATACCGCTAAAACCAAAGCAAGATCGCGGGGCTAACTCTGCGATCTTGCGCCATTGTTTGAGTGGTTTTTAAAAAATGTTTTAGCTAAATAATTACAAGGTGTGTGGCAAGGTTTTGCCGTGTGCAACTAATCTTAAAATTTCTTCGTGCTGATATTTTGCAAGGCGGATTTGGCTAGCGCGCTTACTTCTTGTGCTATTGCGCTTGTGTTTGTGGCAAGCCCGGTGTTATCTTGCGTGAGCTTATCAAGCAGCGTCATTGCGTCGTTTATCTGTGAGATCCCGGTGGTTTGTTCTTTAATCCCCGTTCCCATATCATTGATTGCTTGGATTAGAATGTTTGTGTTTGTTTCAATCTCAACAAGGCTTTTGCCCGTGCGCTCGGCAAGTTTGCGCACTTCATCAGCCACCACCGCAAAACCGCGCCCAGCTTCCCCCGCACGCGCGGCTTCAATCGCGGCGTTTAGTGCAAGCAAGTTGGTTTGATCCGCTATCTCTTTAATAATGTTTAAGATGTTTTTAATGTCTTCGCTTTGCTTGATGACTTCGTCGGATTTGGCGTTCATTGAATTCATAGATGACGTCAGCTGTTCTATCGCCGCGCTGCTTTCTTCAAGCCCGGCGGCTTGCTCGCTAGACATTTTATTCATTTCTTCCACAAGCGCGCCAAGAGAGGACGACTTTTTCTCTAAGATCTTGCTGTTTTTGCTTGTATTTTGAAGCATTCCGGCAATTTCTTCGCCCAGCGTGTTTATGCCTTTGGCGATGATTGCGCCGTCGTCAATGCGCGCGCGGAAATCGTTGGCTGAAAAGCTGGATATTAGCCCAAGCACGTCTTGCGCGTTAGAACAGATGTTTGCTTCAAGCGCCTTTTGCACTTCTTGCAGGTTGTTTTTTAGGCTGTTTAGGAGCTTGTTTTGCGTTTGCGCGGTGATTTGCGGCGTAAAATTGCCGTTTTTTATCTCGCCCACAAATTTATCCACGTCCTTTAAAAGCTCGCGTTCTTCTTTGATGTTTCTTTCTATGATTGCGATGTTTTTGTTTATCATACGCGCCATATGCCCGAACTCGTCTTTTGTGTCTATTTCTATCTTGTTTGCGCTGTTTGTTTCGCCGTTTAGAAAGGCAAAAAAGCTATCCATTCCCACGTTTATTTTGTTTAGCGACTTTAGCAGGTAGTTTTTGCCAATGTAGATAAAAACAGAAAGCAAAAGCGCGAGCGCGGCGATGATAGACGTTGAAACGGTTATAGATTTTGCGATGATGGCTTCTTGCAAGATCTTAGCCTCTTTTGTGGCTTTGATTGCCGCGTTTATTTCTTCTAAAAGTTTTGCCTTATACACGCGCCATACTTCTGTGTTGCTTACGATGTCTTCCTTGCTTAGATCTTCGCCGGTGTCTGATTTTCTAAGCAGGGCTTGCGTGTTAGATGTAAAGCCCGCAAAGCTTTTACGCAAGCTCTCGTAGGTTGCCGCGTCTAGCGTTTTTAGCTTTTCTTCAAGATCTAAAACGTTTGTTAGGGCCTTTTGCGTGTTGGTTTTTGCCTTTTTGTCATTGCCGTTTATGAAGATGTTTCTTAAACCCTGACCAATCTGGAGACATTCTGAAATGGTGATGCGTAAGTTTTCTTTCTTTTGTAGCGTTATTTCCGTTGCCGCGTTTGTTTTCTTGATTTGGATTAGGTAGTTTGTGTAGAACACGCCCAGAAAAACAAAAGAGCCGATGATTATTGCCAGCGCTAAATTGACCTTCGTATTTACGGTTAGTTTCATTGAGAGACCTTTTTGTGTTGGTTTTTAGAAAAATTGCCTATGTAATTTTTTAGCTGCGGCGGGGGGGGGGGCGATTTGTAATTTGTTTTTAAAAATGACAAAAGAATGACTCTCAAAAAATTCCCAAATGATAAATTTGTCAAATAATATTAAAAGATTAGAATTTTGTCAAGTTTAGCCGTCTTTGCCGTCGGGTCTTTTGCTTGTGAGAAATGCGCGGTATTTAAAGAAAAACACCAAAAACGCCACGCCCCAAAAAACCGCGCTTGCAGAATAAATCGCGATGGCAAAGTCATTATCAAAAAAGGGCAGGGTAATAAGCACCAAGCTTGCACCTAAGATCCATAGCAGGTTTAAAGTCACAAGCAGGTGATTTGAAATCACACAAGCAAGCAGATCTAGCGTTAGCCAACACGCGCCCCCGCCCTAAGATCCAAGCACCGCACACGCAAAGATCTCACAACTCCAAATAGCGGATCCAAAATGTCGCGTCCAGCAAGATCCAAACGCGCAAGATCCCAGTGGCGCCAAAGATCTAGCGGATCCAAACCACGCACACTGCCCAAGTTCTAACAGATCCAAGCTCCGGTTTCCAAAACTGGGGCGCGCGATTTGAAATTCCGCAAACCAATAGCACAGGATCCCTACCCAAACGCATAAGATCCAAGCACCACACCACACGTCAAGATCTCACAAACCCAAGCGGGCGCTCAATATCCACTCGGCGCCAAAGATCCGTCGCGCCCACCAAGCACTCAAGATCCAGCATTCCCACGCTTTAGATCTTGCGCCAACACACGCCTACGCCAGCCCAAGATCCTTAGCCGGCATTCACCCCCCAAGCGGCGGATCTAAACACGTAAGATCTAAGATCCAAGCACCGCCAAAGATCTGCGCGCCGTGCAAGGCGCAAAGATCCTAACGCACAGACAAAGCGCAAACTCAGGACGCCACAAGATCCACAAGCGGCAGCACCAAAAGAGATTTGCGTGCGTTTTTTTACCGCGCAAGATCTTAGTTCTAAGCCAGCAGAGCCAAAACAAGTAATGCCAAGCCGCCAAGCTTACACCAGAGGCTAAAAGCTCCAAGAGATCTAAAGGCGCCAACGCCGCGCCGCGTGCAAACTCAAACACGTAAGATCTAGCAGATCTAGCCGGCACTCAAACCAGCAAAACTTTTAAGCGGGGGCGGACAGGAGCCATCAGCCGGCGCGGGCTAAAGATCCGCGATAAACTTCATCAAGCTTTCTAAGTGCGCTTGGATTTCTGGCTTTGAGCCTAAGATCTCGCTATAAGATCTAAAGAGCACAGTATCTTGCGTGATTTTCAGCTCCAAAGACGCGTTGTAAATACGGCAAAGCTCGTTTAGTTTGCGCGGGTCGGTTTGATTATTTTCGCGCAGCACAAGTTCAAGAGTAAGATCTTGCGCGCCGCTTGGCTTTAAAAGCCCGCTGGCAAGTTCCAAAAACTCGCCGCTATCTAAGCTAAGATAAGAATTTGGCAAAAATTCCCCGCGCGCGCTAAGGTTAAAATCGCCGTTTTTTAGGCGCCTAAGCGCGCTCTTAAAAAGCTTTTCATCCTTTATTTCATAGTGAAACGCCGTGTATTTTGAGCTTGCAAACTCGGGCTTGCTCTGGTGGCTCGCAAGCACAAACACAAGCACGCCAACAAAAGCCGCAAAAACGCCAAAGCTAACAAGGGCGATTTTTTTCATTTCACATACGCCTTGATGATTTTGTCAAAGGCAAAGTCCGCGCTTCTTTGCGTAGGGTTTGCTTCTATTTTTTTGACCGTGTCAAAGCCTGAAATTACTTCGCCAAAAATCGTGTGAAAGCCGTTTAGCCACGGGGTTTTAACGGTTGTGATGAAAAACTGGCTGCCGTTTGTATTGCGCCCAGCGTTTGCCATTGCCAGCAAATAGGGCCTATCAAAAATAATATTTGGCTTAAACTCGTCTTCAAACGGCTTGCCCCAAATGGAGCTCCCGCCCCTACCGGTGCCGGTTGGGTCGCCGGTTTGGATCATAAAATCTTTTATCACACGGTGAAAAATCACGCCGTTATAGTAGCCGCTTTGCACAAGGCGCGTAAAATTCTCGCAAGCCTTGGGCGCAATCTCCTTAAAAAGCCGCAACTCAACCGTGCCTTTGTTTGTTTCAAGCACCACGACAGGATCCTTGCCAAAAGCTAGGGTGCTGGCAAGCGCAAAAATAAAAAATAGCTTTTTCAATCGCTTTCCTTTACGCAAATTTCGCCGCGCAACATATATTTGAGCGTGTGGAATGAAACAAAGGCGACGATGACGCAAGTTGTAAAAATCAGCGCGTAGGATAGGTAAAGAAGTGCCGGCGCTTGCGTGATTTTATACGCCAAAAGCGTTGCAATGGTAATTGCCGCAGCGGGGAATGTAAAAGCCCACCACGAAATAAAAAACTTGAGTTTTAGGAAGTTTTTATGCATAAAGGCTATCAAAATGGTAAAAAATAGCGCGAGCGAATACATAAACTGGCCGAAAAAATCAAAGCCCGCGTTTGTGAGCTTTTCATACGCCACAAAGCCAACAGCCGGCGGTGCTATCAAAATAAACAGCGTAGGCATAAACTTTATTGGCAATTGGCTATGGAAAATGATACGGTAGAAAGTTATCGTAAAAAGCACAACCCAAAAAAACATACCGACGAAAAAGTAATACCCAAGCAGCGCGTTGCTAGCAAAGCCCTCGCCAGCAAGCGGCACAAGCACGTTACCAACGATTGGAATAAACCACGCCGGGTTTGAGTGCTGGATCTCAAAGCTATTGTTTATCCAAAAACTGACGGTGTAAAAGGTAAGAAACGTATGCAGCGCAAGCCCCACCGCAAAAAGATAAAAGCTAACAGGCTCAAAGATCCCGTGCCACACAAGGCTTATCAGCAAAAACGAGATGCTAATGGCGGCAAAAAAATTTATCTTGATCTTATGCAAAAAATCGCGCTTGACTTCGTCAAAATACAGCGCGGCCTTGGTGGCATAAAGCGCCAAAATTACGGCAAAAAGCAGGGTATCCAAACCGCTAAAAACATAGGCGTAAAGCGGGCTAAAACCAAGCAGCGCGCTAGCCCTTTCAAACACAATGCTAAGCCCTGAAAAGCCCATAACCACCGCAAACATTGGCAGTGGAAAAAACCGGATTTTTTCTAAAAACCTATTCATTGAAACCTCTATAAAAAAATCGAATGCAAATTATACAAGCATTTATTTAAGCTCAGCCAGCCCATCAAGCGCCAAAACCGCCGCAATGCTTATTACCACAAGGCCGCTAAGGACGAACAAACCGCGCATAAAAAGCTCGTTTTTAATGGCATTTGCCAGCCACGCCCCGCCAAAAGCGTAGGCGCTTAGGCTTGCAAAGTTGATGGCTAGGACGATCAGAAGCATTTTTGTGCCACTACACAGCAAGCAGCCTTGCGCGGGCAAAAACGCCGAAATTAGCGCAAACAAAAATATGTGCGCCTTTGGATTTGCAAGCGTAATTAGCGCCCCGCGCACAAAAAGCCGCGCGCGCGTTTCTTGCGTGGCGCTTCTAGCGTGCGCCGCCTTGCCTTGCGCTAGCATACCAAGCCCGGTGTATAGCAAATAAACCGCGCCGGCTAGCTTAAAAAACGCTAGGAATTTTGGCGCGCTGTTTAGGATTGCGCCGGCAAAAACCACCGAAAACGCCACGATTACAGCAAGCGCGCTTAGTTGCCCCAGTATCAAAAACAGGGCCTTTTTTGTAGCCGCAACGCATACCAAACGATAACGCGCTTAGCATATCGATGCCCGGGATTACCGACACCGTGAAAAACGATATTGCAAACAGCAGCAATCAAGCTCCTAAAGTGAAATCCAGCGCGCCATCACGTTCAAAGCGCCAAGCGCAGCCAAGCACTAGATCTTTGGTGCTCTCAAAATCCAAGCCGCGCGCATACATTATAAATAGCGGCAAGTCCTAGCCAAGATCTTGGCTAAGATCTAGCGCAACTCTTGTTAGATCTAGCGCCACGCACAGATCTTGCCTAGATCCTGCCTACCGCGCTAGATCTTTGGTAGGCGTAAGATCTTAGGCGCGGCTAGGATCCAAGTGCCCCCGCCGCATTAAAACCGCAAAGATCTTGACATAGATCTTGAGCCTAGATCTTGACGCGGTTCTAGCATAGATCCAAAGCTACCCCAGCAGATCCAAGCCACCCCCAAGATCCAAGCCAAAGATCAACACAACTCCACGCAGATTCGCCTAGATCCAAGCCGTGCGCGCAAAGGCGCCAGCAGCTACTTGCCGGGCTTAATTTTTACAAGCATCTTGCTATTGCGCTCGCCCTCTAGCGCCACGTCAAAAATATCTGGGTATTTTTTGAAAAAATCGCCCCAAGTTTTCTCGCCAAAATTCTTGGCGATGTAGGACGAATTTTTGTTTTTCATATAGTTGCCAAATTGCGACACAAAGGCGTAATCGCTGTCTTGCTTGCACTCGCTTAGCGCCTGTTTAATAACGGGCAAAATCTCGCGAATGTTTTTCGCCGGGTTTTTGGATAGTTCCATAAACTCCGAGCACGCGTTCCTAAAGGAATCGTTGGTCTTTTCCTCGCCAAAACCATAGACTTCTATCGCCTTTGTTTTGACCTTGTTCGCAAGCGCGGTGAAGTCGCTATCGCTAGAAACAAGCGCAATCACATCGACGCGCAACATATAAATCGTCTCCATCACGTCGATGACAATCTGAATGTCCGACGTATTTTTTTGCCCGGTGTTCGGCGTGATTTGCACGGGCGTAATCGCGTATTTTTTCAGCAGATCCCAGTCCCACTTTTTGCCTTGCGTGTTCGTCCAGTCCTTATACGCCTGTTTTAAAATGACCTCGCCCTTGTTGGCAAGCTCGCTAAAAATCTCATCAACACGCGACGCGCTGATATTGTCGCAGTCAAAGAAAACGGCGATTTTTTTGTTATCCATTTTTGTCCTTTTATTGCGTGGCAAGTGGCGCGCCACCTAACCCGCGAAGCAATGCTACAACATTTTGGCTAACGGGCGCACCTAAGTGGCGTTTAGCTTGGTGGAGATCTATCCTGCACGTAAAATATGCGCTAGCGGTTTGGATTTGCGGTTTGTTAGGATCTTTGGCGTGGTTTGGTCTTGTTTGATTTGTGGTGGTTTCTTTTAGATCTTGAGCTGGTGGTGGTGGTGGTGGATCTTTAGATCTTGACAGCTGGTGCATTTGGCGTGCTAGCAGCGGTTAGATCTTGCGCTTGGGTGTAAATTAAAGGCTAAGTAGCACGGATCTTAGCGCTTTGTCAGTGGTGGCTAGATCTTGCGCTGTGGTTTCAAATATTAGTTGCGTGGGCTAAGGATCTAGTGCAAAGCGGGCTTATGGTAAGCCCGCTTGTTTTACGCTAGGGAGGCGTTTATCATCCAAAGGTGCTTTTCAAGCTTAGCGACGTTATCATCAGCTAGGTTTGCCGTTGTTTTGTCGCCTTCTTTTTCTGCAACTTCAGATAGCTTTACGAAAGACTTTCGCAAAAGCTCAAAATCCGCCGCGATGCCTTTTAGCACGTCTTTTGCTTCAAAACTATCCTTGCTATCTGGCTTAATTTGCGTTTTTTCCGCAAGGGTTTTTAGGCAGGTAACCGCCTTGCCGTTTAGTTGCAGCGCCCTTTCGGCTACGTCGTCAAACAGTTCCGCCATCTCGTTGTAAAGCCCTTCTGTGAAAGAGTGTATCGCAAAAAATTGCAAGCCCTTAACGTTCCAGTGGTAGTTGTGAAGCTTAACAAACAAAGCGTGCGCGTCTATTTGGATTTGGTTTAGCTGTGTTACTACTTTTGACATTTTTTATCCTTTAATAAAAAGTTGTTTATTTTAGTGGTTTGCCGCTTAAATTTAGTGCAGATCTTTGTTTAACTTCACTTCGCGCTTGCTTTTTAGGCAGATGAGCCCACCATTTAGCGAGCTTTGCCTAAAGTGCAAGCCGTTTAAGCCAGATAGCTCGCGCGCTTTAAAAATATTTTGCGGCTTGTCCTTAAAAAAGCCGTCGTTGATTGGATCTAGCAGGGCTTTTTGCTCGTCGCCAAGCCGCACTTTAGAGCCCTCTAGTACGGCAATTCCCGCATCGACAATGCAAGCGTCGCCTAGGCTTATGCCCGTGGTGCTGTTTGCGCCTAGCAGGCAATTTTCTCCTATGCTAATTGGTGTGCCGTCTGTGCCGCTTAGCACGCCTAAAATGCTAGCGCCGCCGCCTACGTCGCTGCCCGCGCCAACAACGGCGCTTGATGAAACGCGCCCTTCTACCATCGCGCTTCCTAGTGTGCCGGCGTTAAAGTTGATGTAGGCAGCGCCCGGCATTACCGTTGTGCCGTCGCTAACAAACGCGCCCATTCGCACCTTTGCCGTGTCTAAGATCCTTGTGTTTTGCGCTGGGATTACGTGCATTAAAAATCGCGGGAATTTATCGACGTAATCAATCGCTGGGTAATTGCCCGTTAGCTTTAGCTCAATTTCTTTTTCTCTGAGCCACTCAAGCTCATAAGCCTTGCGCCCGCTCCACGCAAGGTTTTTCAGGATAGAAAACGCGCCGCTTAGATCTAAGGATCTTGGTGGCGTTTTTTGCAAGGACAAAAGGTGCAATTTCAAATATAGCGCCTGAATGCTCTTTGGCGCGGCGTCGTCAAAAATCGCCGTGAAAACAAAGCGGTTTTTTTCTAGCAAGCCCCTTGCACTAAGATCTGCTAGCGTAAAGAGCGCGCGGGCGTTTTTGTGCGTGCTGCTAAGATCTGCGCTAGGATCTGTGCCAAGATCTCCAAAGCCCGTCGCCTTGCACGCGCTTATAAAGCTCTCATCGATGCTTACGGTAAGCTCGCCCGCAAAATCCACGCTGGCTTTTTCTAGGCAGGCGTTTATGAAAACTAGCGCCGAATTTTCGTTTTCCATAAAATTCACGCTCGCAAAATCAAGGCTGATGACTTCGTTTGTATTTTTTTGCCCGAATTCTTGCCTTGCGATGCCAAATGCAAGCGGCATTTTGTATTTGTTTGCCGTTTTTTGCAGCACTTCTTGTTTTAGTGCGTTAAAGTCCATTTTTTTCCTTTGAGTGGTTTTGCAAAATTTCTTCGCCTTTTTTGATGACTTCTTCTAGCGGCAGGCATTTTTCGCCGCTATCTAGCGTGTTTATGTCGATGTTGTAAAAGTCTTCTTTTTTGCCAATTGCCGCAACTAGCCCTTCTTTTTCTCGCTCCTTTATCGCCACGATCTCTACGGCTGGGAGATTTTCAATAACGCGGTCGGCAACGTAATTTTTGCCGTGAAAAATGAAGTAAATGTTGTTTGTGCCTAGCCATTTGAGCCCGGCGTTGTAAATAAAGGCGTGGCTTAGTTTTTTGTCGTATTCATTTAGAATGTTTTGCGATTTTTCTACCGCCGCTTCGGCTTCTTCTAGCTTTTTTTGCAGCTCTTCCATAATTTTTAGCTTTTGCACGTATTCCTTAAAGATCCGCACGTAAGCACCCTTTGGCGCTTGCCCCGCGTCCTTTGCTTGCTTGATGTAGTCTTTAATTTGCGCGAAGTTTCCGCTGTTATCACGAATATATTTTGACGTGCCGATTAGCTCTTTTGTGCCATCGGCAATGAACTTGTTGCTTTCTTTAATTAGCGCTTTGCATTCTAAGATCTCGGTCTTAGCGCTTAGTAGCCCGCTAGCGTCAATGTAAAAACGGTTGTCCCCACAGGCTAGGCTTTCTATATAAATAGCATACGCCGCTCGCACTTCGCAAGGCGCGCGCACGTTTTTGATCTTGGCAATTTTGGTGTTTAGGCTGCCTGTAAATAGCTGCTCTATCTCGGCTAGGCAAGAATACATCGTCGCGTTTTCAAAGCTTTTCACGCGTGCTAAATGCACGAACGCCGTCCCTTTTAGCACCGCCACTTCAAGCTCGTGCGCAAAAATCGTCGTCGTGCTGTGCGTTTGCCCTTTTATAGCGACCTTTTGCGCCTTTATCACCGCGCCCGGCCCCACGCTGCCTTCTATAACAATCTCGCTAGCCTCTATTAGCATATCCGGCCCCACCGCGTCTTCTGCTGGGTTTGGCGACTCCACGATGATCGTAACGCCTGAGTTAATGCCTGGATCTATGTTACCCGTTTCTTTTAGATTGACGTTTTTTAGGCGCAAGATCTGTTCGATTTTTAGCGTGTTAGCCTCAAGGCTCACAAAACCGTCCGCGCGCGCTTTGTAGAAGATCTTACTCCCGTCGTCGCTTAGATCTATACTCTGGGCGTCATAGTTAAAGGTCGGCGAATTTTCCACGCTAGCGGGCTTTGTCTCGATGAATTTGCCGTCATACGCCCGCCCGCTTGAGCCATCAACTGGCTTTGTGTATTCCACCAAGATCTCGTCTTTTTTAACGGCGATGACGAAGTTACGGTCGGCGTAGTCGATTTTGTCGTTTTCACTCAAGGGTTTTTGCATTTTTTCTTTGTAGCGCCAAAAAATAGCGTCGTTGATTGTTTGAGATGGCTTCTTCCACTTTGCAAGCCAAAGCGGTAGATCTTCTTTAAGCCCGCCGTCGCTTTGGATCTTTGCGATTAGCTCGCCAATGCCCTGCAACATTAGCTTTTCGCGCACGCCGATTAGCATTTTGTTTCTAGCTTTTATTTTGTTTAGGTAGCGGTAGATTGTTTTTTTTAGATCCGGCGCTGGCTTAATGAGCGAGCCTTTTTTAAAGATTATCTTTGCCATTGTTCTTGCGGCGTCGGTAGAAATAGCCACCACCGGCGCAAAATCCGCATTTGGCGCTTGCGGGATAATTTTTATGACGTATTCTTGCACTAGATCTAGGTTCTTTGACAAAATGTAATTATCGTCTTCTAGCTTTTGTTTGTGCGCGTCGCTCAGGGGCTCAAAGGCGCCCTTTTCTGGCTCTTTTATATATGTAAGCGTTTGTTTTAGCAAAAAATCCAGCCGCGCGGGTGGTGCGCCAACCGTGTTTGCCACGTTTTGCAAGGCTTGCGCGATGTTTTGCGTTTTGATTTCTTCTAATTTTTCTAGTTTTTTCGCAAGATCTGTCATAGTTTTGTCCGCGCCTAGTATCGTCCTTTTGCCCGCGCTTTGAAATGATTAAACCCCGCGCACTCAAGGGCTTTGCCGCCATAAAAAACGCCCGCGCCATCACTAACCGTGCCGATATGCAAAAAGCCAAGATCTAGCGCGGCTTGCTTGTATTTTGGCGGCGTCGTAAAGGCAATTTCATAATCTTCGCCCCCGCTTAGCGCAAAGCGCATTGCGGATTTTTTGCCGAATATCCGCACGAGCCTTGTTGGCAAAGCAAGATCCGTAAGGTTAATCGCCACGCCGCTTGAAGCGCAAAGGTGCCCTAGATCTGCTACCAGCCCATCGCTAATATCAATCGCTGCCGTTGCCGCCTTTTGCAAAAAGGCTAAGGCGTCCGTGCGCGCGCGGGGGACTAAATGCCTTTCTAAAAGGAGCTTTAGATCGTGATAGCTTAGGTTTTTTAGGCTCCCGCCTAGATCTTGCACCCCACCGTGCGCCCACAGCTTTTGCCTAAGCGCGCTGCGGTCGGATAAAGAAAGCAAGAGATCCGGCGCCTTTAAAAGAATGGCAAGCCCCGCGGCGCTAAGCCCCGTTTTGCCCGTTAAAAACACAAGGTCGCCATTTTTTGCGCCGCTTCTTGGAATAAAGCGCTTTGCTTTGCCAATGAGCGTTAGGGAAAAACTAAGCTCCCCCGCGCGGCTTGTGTTGCCGCCAGCGAGATTAAAGCGGTATTTTGCAAGCGCATCTTTTAGCCCCGCGTAGAATTTTTCTACCCACTGCTCGCCCAAACTTTGTGGTAAATTTAGGTTGATTAAGCCCCAAAGCGGCGCACCACCGCTTGCTGTTATGTCGCTTACGTTTGTGGCAACGAGCTTTTTGGCTAGGAGATCCGGCGGGGTGTTAGGCAAAAAATGCACGTTCTCTACCATCGCATCTACCGTGGCAATGAGCCCGTCGCCTAAATCCGCGCAATCATCGCCAAGCCGCTCGCCCGCCTTGCCTAAGATCTGCGCCATTTTTTCTATTAGTTTGAATTCGTCCATTTGCCTAATGTATCCAAAAAACGGTTAATTTTGGAATTTATTTTGCTATAAAGCCCTTATGTTTCGCGTAAAAATTTTCACACTTTTTGCCCTTGCCGTGCTCGCCGCGCGCGCTGGATCTTTTGAGGATATGGTAAAAACCTACGCCAGCACGCCGATTGAATACCCCGCGCTAAAGCCCGTAACGCTTGCGATGATGATTTTAGAGTCCGGGCGCGGGACGTCAGGGCTAGCCAAAAAATACAAAAATTACGCGGGGTTAAAATACCGCGAGCAAATCAGCAATTACGCCTACAAGGTGCGCTATGAAGCAAGCGATGGCTTTGACGACTACTCCGCGTTTAAAACGGACAAAGACTTCATTCACGGCTTTTGGGCGTTTTTGGATAGGTTGCCATACAAGGGTTGGCGCGGCGTGGCGCATTCGCCGCAGGCGTTTTTGGAAAAAATTTCTCCCGTTTATTGCCCGTATAATAAAGACTACGCAAGCCGTGTGCTTTCTTTGCTACCTGAAGCTAATGCCTTGCTTGCTAAATATGGCGCGGGGGATCTAGGGCAAGATCCAAGCGCGCCAAAGATCCAAAGGGTGGCGCTAGCAAGTGGGATGCAAGATCCAAGCCGCGCCAAAGATTCTAGCGCGGGGGCGGGATCGCAAGCAGGAGCAGATCTAAGCGCGGGCGCAGTGGCAAATCAAAGCGCGCAAACACCGCCAAAGGCGCGGGCACAAAAGGGCGGCTTTAAATTCGTGCTACTCGACTAGCAGGGCGTTGATTTTTTCTAGCAGCTTTGCGTGCGTTTTTTCGTAGCTATCCAGCTTTGCTTTTAGCTCCTTTATCTCTTCATCTTTTTTGGCAGAAGCTAGCAAGATCTCTTGCATTTGCGTGTCTGAAACACTGGCGGCGTTTTTTTTGAGCTCGGCGTTTTCATTTTGCAAACGCGCGATGTAATATTTTAGCTTTTTAAGTTTATCCTCCACGCGCGCCCTCCTTATGGTTTTTGCTTTTCTTTGGTATGATAATTTTCTTTAAATTATAAAGGATCATTGATGAAAGTGCTTTTGCTAAAGGACGTCAAGAGTTTAGGGCGCGCGGGCGAAATCAAGGACGTAAAAGACGGCTACGGGCAGAATTTTATCATCGCCAAAGGTTATGGCAAGCTAGCCACGTCTGCTGTAATCAAGCAATACGAAGCCGAGCAAAGGAAGCTAAAAGAAGCAAAGGAGCAAGAAGCTCAAGATCTTAGGGCGCTAGCGGCTAAGATCTCAAAGGCTAGCGTAACAATCACGAAAAAACTAGGCGCAAACGGCTCGCTTTTTGGCGCTATTAAAAAAGAAGAAATCGCCGACGAGCTCGCAAAGCAAGGGATCGTCATCGATAAAAAAGACATAGATCTTAGCGCGCAAATCAAAGCCACAGGCCAATACGAAGCAAAAGTTAAGCTCAAATACTCCATCTCCGCCACGCTAAAAGTCAGCGTGCAAGGCGAATAATGTTCCACTCCACGACAATTCTTGCGTATCGCACGGACAAAAAGGCCGTCATCGGCGGCGACGGGCAGGTAACTTTTGGCAATACTATTCTAAAAGGCAACGCCGTTAAGATCCGCACGCTAGGCGGCGGCAAGGTGCTTGGCGGTTTTGCGGGTAGCACGGCTGATGCTTTTAATTTGTTCGATATGTTTGAAAAGCACATCACAAACACAAAGGGCGATTTAATAAAAGCAGCGGTTGAGTTTTCCAAAGAATGGCGCAAGGATAAGTATTTGCGCCGCTTGGAGGCGATGATGATTGTGCTAAATACCAAGCATATTTTTATTTTAACGGGCAGCGGAGACGTCGTCGAGCCCCAAGATGGAAAGATAGCAGCCATTGGCAGCGGCGGCAATTACGCCCTTAGCGCGGCTAGAGCTTTGGATAAATTTGCCGATTTAGATCCGCAGCGTCTTGTAGAGCAATCCTTGCAAATTGCGGCGGACATTTGCGTTTTTACAAACTCCAGCATAAAAACGTTGATTTTAGAGGCATAAATGGAATTAACACCCAAACAGATCGTGAGTTATCTTGATAATTTTATCATCGGGCAAGAAGCGGCAAAAAAGGCGATTGCCATTGCGCTTAGAAACAGATATCGCCGTATGCGCCTTAGCGACGATATGAAAGATGAGGTCGTGCCGAAAAACATCTTGATGATAGGCCCAACGGGCGTTGGCAAGACCGAGATTGCGCGCCGAATGGCAAAGATGTTTAAGCTGCCCTTTGTGAAAGTGGAAGCCACGAAATACACAGAAGTTGGCTTTGTTGGTAGAGATGTGGAATCTATGGTGAGAGATCTTGTCTTTGACGCTGTGAAGATCGTAAAGGAAGAATACGAGGAGAAAAACCGCGCAAAGATTGATGACTACGTGCTTGATGAGATTACGAAAAAGCTGCTCCCGCCGCTTGGCGACGCTGCCGATGAAACGAAAAAGCGCGCGTATGATGAAACCTTTGCGGGGCTAAGGCAGATTGTGGCAAGCGGTAGCAAGGACGATAGCCTTGTGGAGATAGAAGTTGAGCCAAGGGCAAACGTGGAGATTATGGGCATAGACGGCTTTGCGCCTGAAATATCCAAGCTTCAAGACCAGTTTTCTAAGATCTTAGGCGGCGCGGGGAAAAAGATCAAGAAAGAAGTTAGCATTAAAGAAGCTAAGAAGATCTTGCGCCAAGCTGGTAGCGACAAGCTCATTAATATGGAAGAAGTAGAAGCTGAGGGTTTGCGCCGCGCTGAGAGCGGGATTATTTTCATCGATGAAATGGATAAGGTGGCGGTTGGCTCAAACTCTGCGCCGCGCAATGATCCGGGCAAAGAAGGCGTGCAGCGAGATCTGCTGCCTATTGTTGAAGGATCTAGCGTGCATACAAAATACGGCATTATCCGCACGGATCATATTCTATTCATTGCCGCGGGGGCGTTTCACATTAGCAAGCCAAGCGATTTGATAGCCGAGCTGCAAGGGCGCTTCCCGTTGCGCGTGGAGCTGGCGAATTTGGGCGAAGAAGATCTGTATAAGATCTTAACGCAAACGAAAAACTCGCTCATCATTCAATACCAAGCGCTTTTGGCGGTAGAAAATGTGCGCCTAAATTTTCCCGACGACGCCATTAGGCAGATTGCGCGCTATGCCTCTCTTGCCAATGAGCGCACGGAGAATATCGGCGCGCGGCGGCTACACACGGTGCTAGAAAAGGTGCTAGAGAATATTTCTTTTAACGCCGAGGATTACGCGGGGCAAGAGATCACGATTGATAACGCGCTGATTGAAACAAAGCTTGAGGCAATCGTTGGCGATGAAGACACGACAAGGTATATACTCTAATGCCAAGATCTTGCGGGTTTGTTTCACTCATTGGCAAACCAAACGTTGGCAAAAGCTCGCTTGTTAATCGCCTTGTGGGCGAAAAAATCGCGCTTGTGAGCCACAAGGCAAACGCCACAAGGAAGCGCTCAAGAAACATCGTTATGCACGGCGACGCGCAGATTATTTTGGTGGATAGCCCGGGGCTAAACGCGCGCCAAGACAGATTGAATTTGTTTATGCTAGATGAAACGCTAAAGGCCATTAGCGACTGTGATTTGATTGTGTATCTTGCCGATGTGAATGATAAGCCTAGTGATTACGAGCGATTTTTGCGCTTAAATGAGAAAAAGATCCCGCATATTTTGGTGCTGACAAAAATCGATAAAGTAACGCCTGATGCGCTTTTGGCGCGCCTTAGTGCGTATAGTGGCTTTAGCGGGTTTTTAGAGCTCATTCCGCTAAGCGTGAAAAAAAACATAAATATTGACGTTTTGTTGGAAAAAATTTCAAAAAACTTGCCACAGGGCGATTTTTTATACGACCCTGAGATCTTGACGACTTCTACCGTTAGGGAAATTTACAAAGAGCTAATCAGGGAGGCGGTTTTTAACGAGCTAAGCGATGAGATCCCGTATGAAAGCGATTTGGTCGTCCAAAGCGTGCAAGAAACGCCGCAAAAAGACACGGTGCAGGCGGTGATTTACGTGGATAAGGGCTCGCAAAAGCGCATCGTCATTGGAAAAAACGGCGATACGATTAAACGCATAGGAATAAACGCAAGGAAGATTTTAGAAAAGTTCAGCAAAAAAAAAATACATTTGGATTTGTCCGTAAAACACTCTAAAAAATGGTTTTTAAACGAAGGAATAATGAATGAAATGGGCTATTAAGCCGTTAATTTTTATTTTGCTATCCACGCAAGCCTTTGGCGCGGATCTTGTGCAGCTTTACTTACAAAAAGGCGAAGAAGAGCTAATAAATGCCGTTGAAAACGAGCTTGTTTCTAGGTCGTATTGGGAGAATAAACTAGGCGATAAACCGTATAAATACGGCTATTATGAGACGAAAAAAAATATTTTAGTCGCTTGCAAGGAGTGCAATAACTTGCAGATCTTTACCTACGACGGCGGGGATCTAACACAAACTTACGATTTTGGCGCGAATTTTGGCAAGGAAAAGGGCGATAAATTTGCCGAAGGCGATTTGAAAACGCCAATTGGCGTGTATGAATTTACGAAAAAAATCGCCAGCGAGAAGCTGCTCCAGTATTACGGCCCTGCGGCTTTTGTTACGAATTATCCGAACAACTTTGACAAGGCTTTGAATAAAAACGGCTATGGCATTTGGCTGCACGGCTACCCGCTTGATGGAAACAGAAGCGAGCTCCAAACAAAGGGCTGCATTGCCATAGAAAATGATAATTTAAAATTAGTTGATAGTTCTGTCGATTATAAAAATGCAGTTTTAATTATTAACGAAAAAGAGCAGGCGCAAACGAATAAGGACGAGATAGTGAGCGTTTTACAAGGTTTGTTTTTGTGGCGCAGGGCTTGGGTTAGCGGTAACATAGACGATTACATTAGTTTTTATTCGCCGGATTTTAAGCGGCTTGATGGAGTGGGCTTGGAAAAGTTTAAGCAGATAAAAGAAAAAATTTTTAAATCGAATAGATTTATAAGATTATCTATTCAAAACATAGAGATAATTCCTTACCCGAATTCTCTAAACAAAAAAATTTTTAAGGTAAAATTCTTGGAAAATTATCGCTCCAACATTCATAAATTTTATGGAATGAAAGAAATTTTTGTTCATTTACTCGATAAAAAATTCCTTATATTGGTGGAAGGCTGATTATGAAAAATATGGACTTAATGCTTGTCTCAGCTGGCAAAAAGCTGGAAAAGGTTTTGTTTTACGACGGCGAACAAACTAGGGAAGCCAACATCAAAGATCTTCCCGCCACTTTAAACGTTGCGCTTTCTTTTAGCGATAAAGAGCTTATATCGTATAACTTTGATCTTGACAAGGATCTAGAGGGCGAACAGCTACAAGAAGCCGTTGAAATTAAGATGTTTCAAGAAGCCGGGCTTAACCCGATGGTCGATTATAAGATCGTATTTAGTAAAACCGCTTCTAACATCGACGTTACAAAAAATCACATTCAAGCCTACGCGGCGTCTATCAATTCGCTTGAAAAATACTCAAAAGATTTTGTAGAACGGTTTGGTTTTATAGATCTTATCCTGCCTACAACTGCGTTGCCCGGAATTTTATACGAAGAAAATATGATAGAAAAAAAGAACGATATTTTCTTATTTTTCACGAAAAATTCGCTTTACATCTCCGTTTATATGGAAGGCAATTTGGTGTATGGCAAGTTTTCTGACGACGGGCTTGACAAACTCTACAACGCCTTTTTGAGAAACACGGGCGAAAAACTAAAATACGATAATTTTATTTCATCGCTTGTTAGGCTTGGTTTGGACGAAGCCAATTACGACCAAGATCAAGTCAAGTTCATAGGCGATTTTACAAGCCTTTTTACGATGGTTGTGCGCCGAATGGAAAACGTCATTCAATACGCCTCGCGAATGTTTATGATAGAAACTTTTTCCGGGATCTACGTCGGCACGCAATACGGCATTATCCCGGGGCTTAATAAGTTTTTTGAGTCTTCGCTTGGCATAGAAACAAAGAGCTATTTATTCTACACGGATTTTTTCACAAGGCAAGATAAGTATATCGATCAAAGAGAAAACTTGCTGCTACTACACTTGCACAAGATCTTAAAGAACAAAAAGCAAGCGGTTGCAAACCCGTTTAACGTATCTATAAATAAAAGCCCGGAGTCTTTCCTAAAAAGACAAAGCGGCGTTTTCTTGTCTATCATCGGGCTTATTATTCTTGCGTTTTTGGCAGTGCCTGGCTATTTTGCGGCGCAAAACATTTACTATTCCACAAGAATAACTTTCAAGCTTGATGAATTAAAGCTCAATAAAGATAAATACGACAAATTCACAGCCGAAGAAAAAGAGCTAAAAGATCAAGCCGCAGATCTTGACGCCAAGATGAAAAGGGCGCTAGATCAATACAAAAAGAGCGAGAACTTGTTGCGCTCCCTTAACGACAAGAAAAATCACAAGATCCGCATCGCGCTTTTTATGAATAATATTTTTACAATAATGCCTACTTACAATATAAAAGTGGTTTATATCGAATACAAGGACAAGGTCGTAGCCTTTTCGCTGCTAAGCTCAAAGCAAGAAAATATAGCTAACTTTGTAAAAGAGCTGGCAAAAAAGGGCTATCAAGTCCATATGGACAAAATTAACATAGATCAAAACAGCTATGTAAGTATTGTAAAGGTTGATGTAAGATGAAAACTAGAGAGTTGTGGCGTTTAATCGATTTAAAGCTTGTTAAATTAGATAACGAGTTGGCAAAGAGAAAACAGCAAGAAATTTACATTTTGTATCTTTTGCCCGTTTTGCTTTTGGGTTACATCGCAAGCCAAATTATCATTCCAAACGGCCTTACGATGATAGACGACAAACAGCGTGAAATGGTAGAAGTGGATACGCAGCTCAACGAATACCGCGCGCGCGTGAAAACCCTACGGGACGGCTACGAGATCTTAAAGATCTTAAAGCAGCAAAACAGAAAAAAAGCCGTTGAAATAGAAACTATAAATAATGAAAACCTAGTGATTGATGAAAAAATTAGCATAGAGCTTGCCAAGATGAAATACAACAGCATAAGTTGGTCTGAGTATTTATCCACAATCACAAAGGAAGCCACAAAAGAAGACGTTGTGTTAAAGGTTTTTACAAATGCCATTAACCCAGATCTAAGGTATAGCACCTTTGCAAAAATTTTGGACGTGGATATTAACGCAAGCGCGGGCTACTCAAGCATTATGAGCTTTTTGGATAAGCTAGAAACTGATGAGTCCATAAGTGAAGTAACAGAGCTAAAAATGAAGCTTGACAAAGACATAGATATGCAAGCACACATCGAACTTTGGGGAACGAAATGAAAAACATAATTTTACTAGCCTTTTTGGCTTTACATCTCTTTGCAAAAGATGAGATAGACACGCTCATTAAAGAGATTAAAGAAAAAAAGCATACGGAAATTAAAAATCTTGCAAAAAACCCTTTTCTTAGCGGCGAGGCGTCCGTTAAATACAAGCACCAAGAAAAGAGCGAGCAAACTTTGGTAATTTTGCAGTCAATTCTTGGCGATACCGCTTTGATTAACAACAGGTGGTATAAAAAGGGCGATAGTTTTATGGGGATGAAAATTACTGAAGTAAAGGAAAAATACATATTGCTAGCAAACAAAAGTCATACTAAAAAGTTGGAGTTGGCTCAAGAAAGATACGGAGATAAAATTCAAATAGGAGTTTCAAAATGAAGAAACTAATTATATTGTTAATTTTTGCATCGGTAAGTTTTGCGCAAAGTTGTGAAACAACGCTTATAGATCTAAAAATGAAAAAAAGCGGCGTGCGGCTTTCGTCCATCGTAGAAGGCATAGCCGATAAATGTGCTTATTCTATTTTCTATGAAAACGGCGGCGAGGACATTAAAAAACGCCTTGTAAATATCGTTGATATCAACAAAAAAACGCCAATAGAAATACTTGACTTCTTGTTTTCAAGATACAACTACAACTATGAAATCAAAGACGACGTCATAATAATTTCTAAGTATTCAACGAGAACTTTCAAAATAGATTACATCGATACACAAAGAAAGAGCGCCAGCAAAACAAAGGTTAGCGTTTCTTCATCATCGGATTCTTCTAGCGCTTCAAGCGGCGATACCGGCGCAAATATTGACTCTACGGAAGTTTTTGATTTTTGGACGTCCATTGAAAACGATGTAAAGAGCTTGATCCTAAGGCCAGAAGACGGTCCGGCTAAAGATCCTAAGATCGTGATCAACCGCAAGGGCGGCTTTTTAACGGTAACGGGCACAAGAAAGCAATTGGACAGAGTTTCAGCCTACATCAAAGATCTGTTAAAAAGACTAAACAAGCAGGTTTTAATCAGCGTTAATATCTTGGCTGTTGAGCTTGACAACTCTTATAGAACAGGTATTGATTGGTCTAAGCTAAGAATAGGCTTTAATATGGCAGCCGCAGATACAAAAACGCATCTAAAAGGCGACGCACCAAGTCAAATAGATAGCTATTTGCCACAATCTGGATTATCCACTTTGGTATTGCCAAAGAGCAATCAATGGACGGCAGCTCAAAGCTATGCCGAAGCACAATCGGTGCTAAATTTTATGCGAAGCTTTGGAGAAACTAAATCGTTGTCTAACCCTAAGCTTGTTTCTATGAACGGTCAGCCAAGCTTGATTAGTGTTGGATCTAACATAAACTACCTAGTTAGAAACGCCAGCACCTCAGATAGCGGAACATCTACAACGAACAACTCCGTTAAAGATCTTTTCATCGGTATTTTGCTTGATATTACGCCACAAATTGACGACGGCGGCTACATTACGTTAAAGATCAACCCATCTGTCACAGACTACAAATATCCAAACGAAGACGACAAAAAGCAAAGCGTTGCTAGAGAATTGCCACCAGATACGATCTCAAGGCGCGTTTCAACCGTTGTGCGCGTAAAAAGCGGAGAGACGATAATTCTAGGCGGTTTGATTACCACAAACAAGAGCTTAAAAGACAACAAGGTTGCCTTGCTTGGAGATATTCCGTTTCTTGGACGGCTTTTTAAATCCAGCGACATCACCGACAGAACGCAAGAATTGGTTTTTATCTTGACGCCGATGATTATAGAAAATACAAAAAATGTAAATCTAAAAGATTTCGGCTATGAATTAACTGATTTGAATATGACAAAATGACAAAAGAAGAACGATTAAAAACCATAGCGGCTGCTTTTGAGGATAAGGACGACAACGGCTATTTTGTTTCTTTATACGGCACAGGGCTAAATTACGAAAAGCTAACAAGAAGCCTTGATACGGATTACAAAATTATCCTCATAAGCGGATCTTCGGGCACGGGTAAGACCTTTTTGCTTAGTAAGTTTCACCGCGATTTTAAAGATAGCTATCCGATCTTCATTTACAAAAATAATGATTTTACATTGGATAGCTTGGTGCAAATTTGCAGCTATCTTACGAACGAAACTTATCCAGAATATGACGTCCAAGCCGCTTTGGCTAAGTTGCAAGAGCTAAATAAGAGCATAACGATTATTTTAGACGAAGCGCACCTTTACCCAAAGGCGATAATGGAGAGCGTCAGGGTTTTATCCAATGAAAAATTTTTAAAATTCATCGTTGCCATCAGCAAAATAGAAGAAAATTCGATTTTTGAAGACGAGCAATTTGAATCACGCGTGTATGAAAAAATACATTTGGTAAAACTAGAGCCCGATGAAGTCAAGCATTTTGTAGAAGAAAAGCTTCTTTTGGTGGATTCAAGCGATTATTTTGCGCGGTTTGATAAAAAATCGCTCAAGCTAATTTCAAAGCTTACAAACGGTAATATCAGGAGTTTAAACAGGCTTTTAAACAGGGTTTTTACGCTTTTGGGTAACAACATTAGCGATAGCTTAAATATAGATTCTAAAAAGATCAACAAATACATAGAGATGGCGGCTATTGATCTTGAACTTCTTAGAAGAAAGTGGTTTTTTCTGTGGATATAAACAATCGCTTAGAAAGAGAATGGCAAAACTATAAGCTTTATATGCTTATTGTGCGTATTTTGCTAGGGGTTTTCGGCTTTGTGCTTGCTGTTACTATCATTGTTTCTTTGTTTGGGTCAGGATCTGCAGACAAACAGGGCAAGGGGCAAAAATCTATGCAAAACGCCACCGCGCCCGCAAAAGCTGGCAGCGCAGCATTGCCGCACTCGCCCAAAGATCTGAATAGGACCATCGTCAAAACAAAGGTAATAATAAAAGAAGTAAATGTTACGGCGCCTATGCGCGATGTGCTTTTGGATATGCGCCATAATTTTGAAGCGGATCTCCAAAGCCTAGAAGTTAAGATCCAGCGCGCGCCAAAGCCGCCAAAACCGCCAAAAGAAGAAGCCGAAGACGATCAAGTGTTTAATATGAAAGCAAAGCCGATAAACATTAAGGATCTTATCCAAGCTTACGAAGAAAGCCATAGTTACGAGAAAGCAATTAGCATTGCAAATTTTTACGCCGGCAGCAAGGATCACAAAAACGCCGCCATTTGGGCGATACGCGCTAGCGAGCTTAACACCCTTAAAGAAGATCCGTGGGTTGTTTTTGCGCAAGCAAATATCGCGATGGGTAAAAAAGACGTTGCGCTCCAAGCCATAGACGCTTATTTGAGTAAAAATTTTTCCGCTAAGTTGCAATCGCTTAGAGAGAGTATCCAATGAAGTATTTTGCATTTTTGTTTGTGTTTCAAACCTTGCTGTTTTCTTACAACCTTAACGATTTTTTGCGCGCCTACAAGGACAAAGACGACGCCCTTGCTTGCAAAATTGGCACCGAGCTTTTTAAAGACAACAAAAGAAACGAGATTTTCGTGCAAGCCTACGCCTTTGCTTGCCTAAGGAGCGACAACATAGACACGATGGCAGAAACGAGCGTGTATATCAAAAATATAAAAGACGCGCGCATTAACGCCGCTTTATTATCGACGGTTATTGCGATTAAAAAGCTCCTTTATCTAAGTTTGGTTGATGATTACGACATTAGCGGGCTGAATTTTCCAATCGTGGATCACGTGCTAAGCCGCGTTTTTACCCGCTACACGCGCGGCGAGTATGTTCTAAAAGACGGCTTATACACCTTTAGCATCTCAGACGCTGAAAAGATCACGATGGAGAAACGCTTTGACGGCGGCAAATACAAGATCTACATCACGGAATTTCTAAATTCTAGAGTTATCAAAACTCACGTGTATTGGTAAAAAATGCTAAATAAGATTAGACTTGGGGATCTTCTTGTAAGCGAAGGGCTTTTGCGCCCAGAGCAAATAGACGAAGCCTTTGAAGTTCAAAAAAATTGCGTAGATAAAAAACTCCTTGGCGAAATTATTTTAGAGCTTGGTATGCTCGATGAAGAGACCATACTAAGAACTGTTGCAAAACAGCTAAAAATTGACTACCTAGAGCCCGGAAGCTTTGATATGAACTTTTCTATTTCAGAAAAACTTCAGCTTTCTATGCTCCGCAAATACAAGGTGATCCCCGTCGGCGAGAACGACTTTGAATACGAAGTGATCTTTGCTGATCCGCTAGACTACCAAGCGCTTGATTCTATCCAAAGAATGCTCCCGGCAAAAACAATCAAAATGGCGGTTACGAAAAAAGAAGAAGTTTTAAACCTTCTTGAGAAAGTTGAGCAGTTTGAAAGCCAAAAAGACATTCTGATAGACATTAGAAAGGAAGTCGCCGCAAATAGCCAGATCTCAAGATCTGGAGACGAAGAATCCGCCGTTTCAAGGCTTGTTGAGCTCATCGTAGAAACCGCCGTCAATAGCAAGGCTAGCGATATTCACATCGAGCCGACGCTGGATAAATGCCGCGTGCGTGGGCGCGTTGATGGCTACCTTAAAGATCTTTTCATTTTTGATAAGGACATTTACCCGCCGCTATCATCTAAAATAAAGCTTTTGTCGTCGCTTGACATTGCCGAGCGCCGCAAGCCGCAAGACGGTAGGTTTAGTATGACGATAAAAGAGCAAGAATACGATTTCCGTATTTCTACCTTGCCGATTAACCACGGCGAATCCATCGTGCTTAGAATTCTTGACAAAAAAGCTGCGCTAATTAAGCTAGATGAAATAGGCTTTAAACCCGCCAACGCCAAGAAATTCCGCAAGGCAATGACCGCGCCATACGGCATAATCTTTGTAACAGGGCCCACAGGCAGCGGAAAAACAACGACGCTTTACGCGGGGCTAAACGAAATCAAAAACGTAACAAAAAAGCTCATAACGGTTGAAGATCCAGTTGAATACCAAATGAGCCTTATTCAGCAAGTGCAGGTGAATACTAAGGCGGATCTAACCTTTGCAAACGCGCTTAGATCTATTTTGCGCCAAGATCCAGACGTCATAATGGTGGGCGAATCACGCGATAAAGAAACGCTATCTATCGCCGTTCAAGCCGCGCTAACAGGGCACCTTGTTTTCACGACGCTTCACACAAACGACGCCATTAGCGCCATCACGCGGATTGTGGATATGGGCGTGGAGAGCTTGCTAATTGCAAACTCTTTGGTGGCAATTCAGGCACAGCGCCTAGTGAGAAAGGTTTGCCCGTATTGTGCTGTGAAAACTCACATTCCGCAAAGCATAGAAGAAAAATACGCGCAGCATTTTGACCCCGAGCGCAATTTTCTTAGGGGGCAGGGCTGCAAGCGTTGCAACGGCAGCGGTTACAGCGGCAGAACAATTATTAGTGAAGTGTTAGAAGCCAACGAAGAAATCGCCGAGCTAATCGTCCGCGGCGCCACCAAGCAAGAGATCCTAGACGCCGCCCTTAGAAACGGCTTTGAGCCGATGTTTGTCGATGGCATCAACAAAGCCTCAAGGGGACTCACGACGGTAGATGAGATCTTGCGCGTCGCCAAAGACTAAGCCCACGCGTTCCAAGATCTAGATCCGCCAGCTTACAAGATCTCGGCGCACGTTTAAGATCTTAGATTTAAGCTCTGCTACCCCGCCCGCGCTAAGATCTTAGCACTACGCCGCACCTATAAGATCTTGCACTTCCGCTCGCACCTAAGATTTGCCCCGCGCGCCGCTCAAGATTTTGACAAGCGCTAAAATCTTTGCGCCCCAAGATCTCGGCGCACCCAAGATCTTTAACTGCCCGCGCTACCCACACCCGTAAAATTGCTAGATCTTGAAGCGCGTTTTCAAAATTTAAAAATATATTTTAACCTGCCGATATTTTGTCAAGACTTTTTAAGGAGAAAAATGATGAAGGCTTTAAGGATTGTTTGGCTTGTTTTGGTCGTTGGTAGCAGTTTGTTTGCAGGGCGAGATGTGTTTGGTCGTGTGTATCGTGTGTATAGTGCAGACAATGATAGCTCTAGAGGTTTCAAAGAAGAAGTGCTTGAATATAATGAACGAATAGAACACAATGTGCCATTTCCAATACCTAGCAACTATACAATAAATATGCAGGTTCCCACAGCTTGCACAAACTTAGAACACAAAACGGAAACATTCAAAGAGACAATATTGCCACAAGCAAGTAGGACAGGTATTATTATAGATGTTGGTTATACTGATTTGCCAAAATGGTATATGCGTGTTTGGGCTACTAGCCTTAGAGATATGCATATAGGAAACAATGAGATTGAAATAGATGATGGCTTAACAACAAGCCCTTATTTACTAGATAAAAGTGCTGATGGTTCTGTAACTGTAAAAAGATATTTTCTAAATGGTCCTTTAATTACTCCTGATACCAAGGTAATTAGAGTAGAAATGTGCCCTAGAGATTATTACGCACCGTGGGGGACTATTAAGTATTTTTCACCAACTGAAAGAGTTTGCATATTTTATATCGCATACATTAAAGGTCCAGGAGCAGGCACGATATGCAAGAAATAATGATACAGCCCAATGTTTTAGCGCCCGTTTCTGGCTTAGATCCGCGTGCGGGGCAAGCTCAAAACACAAGGCAAATTCAAAACGCAGGAGCAGCTAAGGCAATTGCAAACACAGCTAAAGCAAACACACAAAGCGCCAAGATTGCAGACAGCGCAAAGCCTGCAGACCTAGTGCAAAACGGCTTTAATTACTCCACGAAAGAAGCTAGGGCGCTAGGGCTTGATTACGGCGCGCTCTCAAGTGACAAAAATCAAGATAGGGTCAATAGGCAGGCTTACGAGATCCTAAGCCAAGATGAGAACGCGCTTGAAAACGTGTTTGATTTGGTTGCCAAAACCACTCAATACAAAAAAATTCAATCTGACGATAACTACCCGCTCTCGGGCAAATATTTGACGCAGTGGCTAAAAACTAAGGGCCTTGGCGCTTCAGCGCACGGCGATGAGTTTTGGGAAGCGTATTTTGGCGTAGGCTACCGCGACAAAATGCGGCAAATGACGCAGGCTGAAATTTGGTATGTCGATGCACAGATATTTGATAAATTTATAAATGATGAGGAGTTTGCCAAGAAGGTGCGGGAGCTTCAAGATGAGAACCAGACAAGCAAAAATCTAACGAACGATTACGACAAAGCCGTTGCTGATAAGACGAAAAACATCGCTGATATGGACAAATACCATCAAGGCACTTTTGATTACATCACAGGGACGATGAAATACGACAAAACGCTTGGCGATAAGCTTGCGGCGGATAGGCTAGCAGCAAGGCAAGAGTTTAAGGCGCGCTACCTTTTTAGCGATGAGTTTGCAAAGACGCAGGAGTTTGAGCGGCTCTTTGGCGAGTATTACGCGCGGCATTTGAAATACAGTTATGCAAACGCTAGCGCTGGGGATTTGGCGGATCCAAAGGAAAAGCTCAAGGATCTTGTTGTGAGAACGGGGTTTAAAAAGCAGGATTGGCTGAAGTTTTTTGACTTCCAAATAAGCGAAGCAAACCGCGCCATCGCTAGCGATACCTACACCAAAGCTGGCGTTGCGTTTTTTAAGCAAAAGATTAATTACTTTAACGACCTTAAATCGCGATTTATGAATGAAGTGCAGGCGGTGGATGAGAGAGCTTAGGGCTTGGATCTTGGCAGCTTAGATCTTGTTGGTGGCAGGATCTTTGGGGGTGGGCTTTAAATCTTAAGATCTGCTAAACTAGATCGCACTAGCTTAGATTTAAGATCTTTAACGTTGGATAGGGGCAAGATTTGGCAGGTGCAAACCTTTAAGATCTTACAAGTGCTAAGATCTTTAGAGCTTGTAAGATCCTAAGATTTTCTAAGCGCTTGAGATCTTGACGCTCGGCAAAGATCTTGTGCATAGCACGTTAGGGATCTGGTGCGTTTGTGGATTTTGGGTTTGGTGGTGTTTGAGATAAAGAAAAAAAGAAAATACGTGGAAAAGGGGGCTTTAGCCCCCGTGAGTTACAGTTGTTCGCTGTTTTTTGATAGGTAGTCGGCAACGCCTTCTGGGGTATCTTTCATACCTTCTTGGCCTTGTCTCCAGCCAGCAGGGCATACCTCGCCGTGCTCGTTTGCAAATTGCATTACATCTACCATTCTAAGCATTTCGTCGATGTTTCTTCCAAGCGGTAGGTCGTTTATAACCGCGTGTCTTACGGTGCCGTCTTTGTCTAGCAAGAATGAACCGCGAAGCGCAACGCCGCTGTCAAGCAGCACGCCGAAATTTTTTGCGATTGTCTTGTCAAGATCCGCAACCATTGGGAATTGCACTTTTGAAATACCGCCTTTATCTACTGGCGTTTTTTTCCACGCAAGGTGAGTGTAATGTGAGTCAATAGAAACAGAAATAACTTCTACGCCGCGTTTTTTGAACTCTGGATAGCGGTGGTCAAAAGCGATGATCTCAGACGGGCAAACAAATGTAAAGTCTAGCGGGTAGAAAAATACTACCGTGCCTTTTGGTCCTAGATTTTTATAAAGATTGAAATCTTCAACTATCGTGTTGTCCCCAAGAACTGCATTTGCTGTGAAATCCGGAGCTTTTTGTGTAATTAGTGGCATTTTTGCCTCCTTCGTGATTTTTAGGTAAGAAATTTTATTATTTACTCTCTTAACGAAAACTTAACGAATAATTCTTAACCTTAAAAACTTATTTAAGTGTGTAAGTTATACAATCAAAAAATTTTAATGATATTTACGAACTGGGAGAAACCAATGAAAGCTTCGGATCTTTTTGTAAAGGCGTTGGAAAATGAAGGCGTGGAGTATATCTTTGGCATTCCGGGCGAGGAGAACTTGGATCTGCTAGAATCCTTGCGCACCTCAAGCATTAAGCTCATACTCACAAGGCACGAGCAAGCGGCGGGCTTTATGGCGGCAACCTACGGCAGGCTAACAGGCAAGGTCGGCGTCTGTTTGGCAACGCTTGGGCCTGGCGCTAGCAATTTGGTAACGGCGGCTGCATACGCGCAGCTTGGTGGAATGCCGATGATGATGATAACGGGGCAAAAACCTATCAAAAAATCCAAGCAAGGGCGCTTTCAGATCATAGACGTTGTCAATATGATGCGCCCCGTTACAAAATACGCCAAGCAAGTCGTCAATGGTAATAATATCCCAGCGATGGTGCGAGAAGCCTTTAAAATAGCCACCACGCAAAGGCAAGGCGCGGTGCATATTGAGCTGCCCGAAGACATCGCGCGTGAAGACGCCACGCAAGAAATTTACCCCGTGCGCACATTCACCTACCCAAGCGCGCGCAAAGAAGTTATCCAAGCGGCGGTGGAGATGATCCAAAAAGCCGTGCGTCCCTTGCTTTTGATTGGCGCGGGCGCAAACAGAACTGCCGTGAGCGACATCTTGACGAACTTTATAAACGAAACGGGCATTCCATTTTTCACCACGCAAATGGGTAAGGGCGTCATCGATGAAAATCACAAGCTTTGTTTGCGCACGGCGGCTCTTAGCAAGGACGATTTTATCCACTGCGCCATAGATCGCGCGGATCTTATCATCAACGTTGGCTACGACGCCATCGAAAAACCGCCGTTTTTTATGAAAAACGAGGAGGGCGCGACGAAGGTTATTCACATCAATTTTTACCCGTCCGAAGTTGATGATACCTACTTCCCACAGCTAGACGTTGTGGGCGATATCGGCGTGAATATGCAAAAGATCACAGACGCCATCAGCATTCAAGAGCACTGGGATTTTGAATACTACAAAAGAATGGCGGTTGAGATCCGAACGCATTTGACGAAATACTTCGGCGATACGCGCTTTCCGATTCTGCCGCAAAAAGCCCTGCGGACCTTGCGCGCCGCGCTAAAAGACGACGATATTTTAACGCTTGATAATGGTATGTATAAGATCTGGTTTGCGCGCAATTATCGTTGCTCGCGCCCAAATACGCTGCTGCTTGACAACGCCCTAGCCACGATGGGCGCTGGATTGCCTTCAGCAATTGCGGCAAAGATTGTTAAGCCAGATAAAAAGGTTGTGTGCGTTTCAGGAGACGGCGGGTTTATGATGAACTCTCAAGAGCTAGAAACTGCCGTGCGGCTTGGCTTGGATCTTGTCGTCATCATTCTAAACGACAGCGCATACGGTATGATTAAATGGAAGCAGCAAGGTATGGGCTTTGAAAACTTCGGGCTAGATTACAAAAATCCGGACTTCGTGAAATACGCCGAGAGTTACGGCGCGGTGGGGCATCGCCCAAGATCTTGCGAGGATTTTGAAAAGATCTTAGACACCTGCCTTAATTCTAGGGGAGTGCATTTGATTGATCTTGCGATAGATTATTCGCTCAACCACGCGATTTTAAATGAGCTTTTGGCAAAAAAAGCCTGCTTAATTTGACACCACAACAAAGGAAAACTATGGACAAACTCAAGGTTTATTCGCCGTTTGACGGCAAGGAAGTAGGAGAAGTGCCATACAGCACAAAAGAAGAAGTGCTAGCGGCGCTAGACGAGCTTTATGAAAACTTTGTCAATTACGACAAGCGCTTGAAAAAACAGCAAATTGCGGACATTTTGGAAAAAACCGCGCGCATTATAGAAGAGCGCCTAGAGGAGCTAACAAACCTAGCCGCTAGCGAAGGCGGCAAGCCGTATATGGACTCCAAAGTAGAGCTTGGAAGATCCGTTAGCAGCATAAAAGCAGCCATCGCGCATCTTGGCTCACTCGAAGGCAAGGAAGTGGCAATGGGCCATACGGCAAGCTCAGCAAACCGAATGGCTTATACGCTTAAAGAGCCAATCGGCGTTGTGGCGGCGGTAAGCGCGTTTAATCACCCCTTTAACCTAGCGGTGCATCAGGTGATCCCAGCCATTGCTGTTGGTTGCCCCGTGATTATCCGCCCAGCATCTAGCACTCCGCTTAGCGCCTTTAAACTCGTAGAGATCTTAGAAGAAGCCGGCCTACCAAAGGGTTACGCAAAGGCAGTGGCTTGCTCAAGGGAAGCCGCAAGCGCGCTTGTTTCAAGCCCTAAGGTGGCGTTTTTGACGTTCATAGGCTCAGGCGACGTTGGCTGGAAGCTAAACAGAAGCGTAGCCGATGGCACGCGCGTTACCCTAGAGCACGGCGGCGTTGCGCCCGTGATTGTAGAAAGCGACGCAGATCTTGACGCGCTAATCCCAGATCTTTTAAAGGGCGGCTTTTACCACGCGGGGCAGGTGTGCGTATCCGTGCAACGAATTTTCGTTAAAGAAAACATCGCGCAACTCGTTGCCGACCGCCTAGCAGACGGTGCTAGCCGGCTAAAAGTTGGCAATCAGCTAGAAAAAGACACACAAGTTGGGCCGCTCATTACAAAAGAAGACAACACGCGCGTGGAAGAGTGGGTGAAAGACGCCGTAGCCAAAGGCGCGAAGGTGCTTTGCGGCGGGGAAAAATTCAATGAAACCTGCTTTAAACCGACGGTGCTTTTTAACCCAAGCGACGACGCAATCGTTTCGCAAAAGGAAGTCTTTGGCCCAGTTGTTTGCGTGTATCCATACAAGACAATCGACGAAGCCATCGCGCGCGCTAACTCGCTAAGCGTGTCGTTTCAAGGCTCGGTTTTTAGCAAAAACATCGATAGCTGCTTAAGGGTCGTAAAAAGGCTCAACGCCACCGCCGTTATGGTCAATGACCACACCGCATTCCGCGTGGATTGGATGCCCTTTGGCGGCGCAAAAACATCAGGGCTTGGCACGGGCGGCATCGGCTACACGATGGACGAAATGTGCAATGAAAAAATGATGGTAATTAAATCCCCCGAGCTTTAACCAAAACGGATTAGGTTGCATTTTGCAGCCTGATCCGCCCTCAAGATCTAGGCTTAAGATCTTTAGTGGAAGCGCAGATCTAACCCTAACACCAAAACAAAATGCGTAGCACGCTTAAACGTAGATCCGTGCGTTGTATGCGCCAAAGAGCCAGCCAGCGTGAGCCCTATCAGATCCACGCAAGTCAGCCCGCCAAAGATCTAACCTGCGCGGATCACAGCAGCCACAAGATCTGCGCGCGCTTGCAATACCAAACACACGATTTTGCTTGTTGAGCTTTTAGCTTTGCGGTCAAGATCTAGCGCCAAGATCCAAGCCTTGCTAGATCCCAGCGCCGCTAAAACGCTACTCCAATATTCGCGCCGAATGAAAACAAGTTGTTAAAGTTTAGAGTTACGGTATCGCCATTGTCATCAATTGTATATTCAATATTTTTCAAGCTGTATTTAAATAACGCGTTTGCAAATAGATACGTATCATTGTTGATTCTATACGTGGATCCAACGCCGGCTCTAAGTACTGCGCCAATGCCAAATTCTTTGCTGTATTGTTCAAATTCTTCAATTTCCACCTTGTAATTTGATAACCCAACGCCAAGAATGGCAAAAATATTGTTTGTGCCCAGCAGGTAATCTAAATTCACTAAGCCAAGCATATTGTTTTGCTTGATTTTGGCTTTGTCTTTTTTGAGATTGCCACTTTCAAGAGTTAAGGAAGCAAGGAAATTTTCGTATTTGTAACCAATGCTAAGGTTTGGAATAAGACCTATAAAATCAGCTTCTTTTCTTTCGCTGACACCTAAGGTTTCTGATTTAAAGTTGAGTTTTATATTGGTATGGCTGTATCCCACGCTTGCAACGAAACCTTTTTTGTTTAGAAAGGTATTACCTGCCCCCCCCCCCACGAGCCTAAATTACTTGGCATTTCAGCCTGCAACACAAGGGCAAAAAGCCCCACCAACAAGATCTGTTTCATATTTCTTCTTTGAAATGAAGCGGTGGATCTTATAGTTTTTTGGTTTAAGATCTTTGCAGGGGCGGAACGCAAGATCTTAGGCGGGCGAAAAGATCTAAGCGGTGCTGGGATCTTAGCTTAGATCTCAGGGCACGCAAGATCCTAAGAGTGGCGTGGTTCAAGCTCTAAAGTTTAATTTTCTTGCGTTACAATTCGCATATGTTTAAGCATTCAAAGAATTTAAGCGCGCGCAAGTGGTAGCGGACCTACACAATCACACGTCAAGGTGCAATCACGCAAGTGGCGCGATGAGAGAATACGTCGAGGCGGCGGTGAAAAATAAGACGCGGTTTTTCGGCTTTAGCGACCACGCGCCGATGAACTTCGACACCGCTTATAGAATGGATCTAGGCGAGGTTGATGCCTACGAAAAAGACGTGGCAGATCTGCGCAGAGAATACGCGGGGAAAATTGACATTTTGCTAGCGTATGAGGTCGATTTTCTAGACGGTTACATAGAAAGCCGCGTGCTTGGCGCGGACGTGGATTATCTCATCGGCTCGGTGCATTTTATTGATTTTTGGGGCTTTGACAACCCAGAATACATCGGCGAGTATCGCGGCAAGGATCTAGACAAGATCTGGCAGGATTACTTTGACGCACAGGAAAAAATGGTAAAATCGGGGCTTTTTAACGTCGTGGGGCATTTTGATTTGCTAAAGCTTTTTAAATTTTTGCCAAAAAAAGACGTGCGCTTGCTGGCAAAAAACGCCATCAAAGCCATTAAAAATAGCGGTATGGCGGTGGAGATCAACCTTGCTGGGTATCGCAAACCAATTAGCGAGCAATACCCAAGCCGCGCGCTTTTAGAGGAAATTTACGCAAGCGGGATTGACATTTGCTTTGGTAGCGACGCGCACTTGCCGCAAGAGGTAGGGCAAAACGCGCAAAAGGCGCTAGATCTTGCTAGGCAAATCGGCTTTAGAAAATGTGCGGTTTTTAAGGGCAAAGACAAGCAGCTGGTGGAATTTTGATTTTAGAAGGAACAATATGAAGCAAAAAATTAACTCCGTTGATGATTTTTTTAACTTTTGCAAAGAAAAAGAAATAAAATTTGTGGATTTTCGTTTTACCGACATTAAGGGCGCGTGGCATCACACGACGTATAATTTGCCAAGCGTTAGCGCGGACATTCTCACAAACGGTATGCCCTTTGACGCCTCTAGTGTTGAGGCTTGGCAGCCGATAGACAAATCCGATATGATCCTGCGCCCTGAGATCTCTACGGCGTTTTTAGATCCTTTCACGGCTGACCCTACGGTGATTGTTTTTTGCGATGTTTATGATATTTACAAGGGGCAAATGTATGAAAAATGCCCGCGCAGCATTGCCAAAAGAGCGGTGGAGGCGCTTAGGGCTTCAGGCATTGGCGATACCGCCTACTTTGGCCCAGAAAACGAGTTTTTTGTGTTTGAGGACGTGCGGATTCGCGATGAAATGAACTGCTCTTATTATGAAGTCAATACAGAAGAGGGCGAGTGGAACTACGGCAGAAAGCACAAGGATTCTTTTAACATCGGGCATCGTCCGGGCAAAAAGGGCGGTTATTTTCCCGTTGCGCCGACGGATTCTATGGTAGATCTACGCGCGGAGATGATGCAGGTGCTAGAAGAAGTTGGGCTAGACGTTATGCTAGGCCATCACGAAAACGCGCAAGGGCAAGGCGAGATTGGCATAAAATTTGGCACGCTGGTAGAAGCGGCGGATAACGTGCAAAAATTCAAATACGTGGTGAAAATGGTGGCACACCTAAACGGCAAGACGGCTACCTTTATGCCAAAGCCCCTTTACGGCGACAACGGCAGTGGTATGCACGTGCATCAGTCCATTTGGAGCGGCGGCAAAAACACCTTTTACAAGGCGGGTGAATACGGCAATTTAAGTGACGAAGCGCGCTATTACATCGGCGGGATCTTAAAGCACGCAAGATCTGTGGCGGCTTTTACTAACCCATCGACGAACTCTTACAAGCGCCTAATCCCTGGCTTTGAAGCGCCGTCAATTCTTACGTATTCAAGCCAAAACCGCTCGGCAAGCTGCCGCATTCCATACGGCGCGGGCGAGAGCGCAACGCGCGTGGAGATCCGCTTCCCTGACTCAACGGCAAACCCGTATCTAGCCTTTAGCGCAATGCTAATGGCGGGGCTTGATGGGATTAGGCAAAAAACCGAGCCAATAGGTCCGATGGACGAAGATCTGTTCGTGCTTAGCCTTGATGAGATCCGAGAAAAGGGCATTCCGCAGTTGCCGCACACTTTGCGAGGATCTTTGGAGGCTCTCATTAGAGACAATGATTACCTAGCAAGCGTTATGACAAAAGAGTTTATAGACGCGTATCAGCATTATTTGTTTGAGCGGCAGGTGTGGCCTGAAGAGGCGCGCCCAACGGCGTTTGAATTTAAAACGACGTATTCGTGCTAGGTGGTTAGAGCGTGCTTTATCTTTTAATTTTTGCCGTTAGCTTGCTTGTTTTGTTGGTGCTTTATTTGCTGTTTATTTACAAGCCCGCGGCGAAGCAAGACGCCTTTTTAGAAGGCGGCGAGATCAATAAAAAATTTTACGATTTTCGCCAAGAGGAAAAGGACGAAACGGTCGAGGCGGTGCTTAGCATTAACGGCAAGGATTTTTTCTTTAACTACAAAAAAAAGGACGCCGCGAACGTTACAGCCATTATAAAATTTACGAAAAACTCTCTTGTGATAATGCGTAGCAGCAAATATAAAGATATAATCGATTCAAGATTTAACGAAATTCTTGTTAAACTAAAAAACCTTTTAGAAATTTCCAGTTTGGACGAATTAAAATACGGCGAGATAATTGAAGAGATCCGCAACTATTATAAATAGGGGAATTTTGTGAAATATTACGAAGCAATTACGATAAATAAGGGCAAAAAAGAAGTTGTGCATATTAGGGGCGAGAATAAAAACGAAGCTACTTCGATGATAATCGCCACCTTTGGCGGGACGATTATCCGCATAAAAGAAGTCCCTATGCCGCTTGATGTGGCGCTATTGGATATGAAAGACAAGATCCAAACAACACTTTTTAAAGAGCGGCTCAATCCGAAAGAATTTAGCATTTTCTTGCGCCAAATTGCCGTTATGGTAAATGCTGGGATCCCGCTAAGAGAAGCGATTTTTGAATCAATGAGTGCCTCTAAAAACACGCTGATAAAAAAAATCGGCACAAGCGTTGTGGAGGACGTGGATTCTGGGCTTAGCCTAACAGAAGCCTTTAAAAAGTTTGAAGATCTAATCGGAAACATCGCTATTTCTATGATAGAGCTTGGCGAAAAAACGGGTAGCCTAGCTGAGTCCATTCACAAACTCGTCGAGATCTTAGAAGACATTGAAGACAACAAAATGAAGGTAAAAAAGGGTATGCGTATGCCAATTATTACCCTTTTTGCGATGGCGATTGCCTTTATTGTGCTCATCTTAGTGGTAATTCCAAAGTTTAAGTCCATTTTTGACAAATTCGGCGGCGAGCTGCCTTTGCCAACGCGTATGCTGATGAACCTAGAGTGGTTTTTGAGTAATTACGGGCTTTATGTGCTGGGCGTTTTGGCGGTTGCGGCTTGGTTTTTTTCAAAGGCTTACAGGCAAAACGTCAATTTACGGCTGAAAGTGGATTTTTTTGTTTTAAAAACCTATTTGCTAGGCGAGATCGCAAGCCTTGGAATGTATAGCCGTTATATGATGATCTTATCCGAGCTCATTAAATCCGGTATTCCGCTTGATGAAGCGCTGCAAACTTCGCAAATGACGCTTGGAAATTCGTTTATCGTGGAGCAGCTTGGGACGGTGCCCGTTTCTATCCAGCGCGGGACGGAATTATCCGAAGCCTTTGAAAAAACCGCGCTTTTTGAAAGTATGGTAATTAGTATGGTGCGCTCTGGCGAAAGCGGCGGTGAGCTTGACAAAATGCTTTCAGAAGTTGCCAAATATTACAAATCCAGATTTCAAAATATGATAGATAATATTGCAACGCTTATTGAGCCTTTGATGATGGGTATAATCGCGGTGCTTGTGCTTGTGCTTGCGCTTGGAATTTTCTTGCCGATGTGGGAATTATCGTCCGTAGCTATTAAATAAAAGGAATTCGTTTGACCTTAAAAATGAGAGTTTTTGTGGGGCTTGTTTTGATTGCCGTATTTGCCGTTGCTAGCTTTTACACAATCAAAACAATCAGGCTAAAAAAGAGTTACGATTGCGCCAGCCCGGTGGTGCAAGAAAAGTTAAAAGATCTTGTGAAAAACAAACTTTTCCCCTTTGCGACGACTAGCTCTTACGCAAACGGGCATTTGGATTACGAGATTACAGCCGTGCTTTTTGACGGCGTGAAGATCTTAGACGAAGACTTGCAAACAAACTTCTTTGAATGTGTTTGCGACGCCAAAATTCAAGGCAAGTTTAAAATCAAAATGAACGCCGCGCCGGAGCAGTTTTTTGGGCTTATGCTTGGCGCTAGCGGCGTGCGGGATCTTAACAACTCAAATTACGAAGTAACCGTCCCGACGCAATACTTCATAGAAAATTCCAAAGTCGCCGTGAATGTGAGCGCGCATTTTATCGGCGATACGACAAAATACATAGATCTAGCCCCATAGGGTTAATTCCAAAAAGCATATAATAAATTTTCAAATAGCTTAAAGAGGCATTTATGAGATATTTAACGGGGATCCAACCCTCTGGCGACTTACACATAGGCAATTATTTCGGCGCTATCGAGCAAATAGTCAAGTTGCAGTCAAGCGGAGAAGTTTTTGCCTTTATAGCTAATTACCACGCACTAACAACAATGGACGACGGCGCAAGGCTTAGCGAGCTAACCAGAAAGGCCGCCGTTGATTTTCTATCTCTTGGCATCGACCCGCACAAATCCGTTTTCTGGGTGCAGTCAGAAGTTAAAGAAGTGCTAGAGCTTTACTGGATCTTGTCGCAATTTACGCCGATGGGGCTTTTAGAGCGCGGGCATAGCTACAAAGACAAGCTAGCAAAGGGCAAAAGCGCTAGCCACGGGCTGTTTTCTTACCCCGTTTTGATGGCGGCGGACATTTTAATTTACGGCAGCGACGCCATTCCCGTTGGCAAAGATCAGATCCAGCACGTAGAAATCGCGCGCGACATTGCCGTAAAATTCAACAACAAATACGGCGAGATCTTCAAGATCCCAGAGTTCATCGTGAGCGAAGATCAGCAAACCGTGCCCGGCATTGATGGCGAAAAAATGAGTAAAAGTTACGGCAACACAATCGACATTTTTTGCGACGAAGCCACTCTTGAAGCCCGTTGCAAAAAGATTGTAACAGACTCCACGCCCGTTGAAGAAGAAAAAAATTACGCCACTTGCAACGTCTATCAAATAGCCAAACTTTTCCTAGACAAACAAGGTGAACTCGCCCTACAACAGCGCTACTTAAACAAAAAAGAGGGCTACGGGCATTTTAAAATGTATCTAAAAGAGCTTATTTGGGATTACTTCGAGCCCTTTCGCAAAAAGCGCAAGTATTATCAAAAAAACGCGCACATCGTCGATGAAGTCTTGTATCAAGGCGCAAAACGGGCAAGAGAAGTCGCAAAAATCACGCTTGATAAGGTAAGGCAAGTTGTTGGAGTATAAGGTAGCGCACTCGCCCGACGCTGACGATATTTTTATGTATTACGCCATTAAATTTGGCTGGGTGGATACGGCAGATCTCTCCCTAAAAAACATCGCGCTGGATATAGAAACGCTCAACCGCGAAGCGCTTGCCAACACCTACGACGCCACCGCCATTAGCTTTGCGCTCTATCCAAAGATCAAGGACGAATACGCCTTACTTAGGACGGCGACGAGTTTTGGCGAGGGCTACGGACCAAAGCTCATCAAAAAAAGGGGCGTAAAATTAAAGCGTAACTTTAAGGTAGCCCTAAGCGGTGAAAACACCACAAACGCGCTCATTTTCCGCGCCAAATATAAAGACGCGCGTGTGGTGTATAAAAATTTTCTGGAGATAGAGGGCGCGGTGCTTTCAGGTGAAGTCGATGCTGGCGTGCTTATCCACGAGTCCATTTTGAATTACGCAAGCGAGCTTGAGTGCGAGGCGGAGATCTACGATCTGTGGCTAGATCTCTCAGGCGCCCCTCTACCCTTGCCGCTTGGCGGTATGGCGCTTAGAAGATCCCTGCCGCTAAACCGCGCCATTATGCTAGAGCAAATCCTAGCAAAGGCGGTGGCGCTTGGCGTGAAAAACGCGCGCGTGCTAAGCGCAATGCTGCTTGAGCGCTCCCTTGTGAGAGTTTCAAGCGATGAGCTTGCCAAATACCTAGATCTCTACGCCAACGCGTCGTCGGTGGATCTTAGCCCCTTGCAAATCGAGGCGGTCGATAGGCTCTTTGCCATCGGTTACGAGCACGGGTTTTACAAAGACGCAATCCGCGCGCAAGATTATTTCATTCCGCGCGAATACGCAGATCTTAGGAACAGCTAATGCCACGTTTTAGCGCTAATCCACGCCGCCTTGACTTTGCCCGCCCCAGCGCCGCCGCGGCTAGTAAGCTCCAAGCTCCGCGCCTAGATCTTGGCAGCGTTTTAAGTTGCACCGCTAAAATCTCTAGCTCACGCCGTCTAGATCCGCGTAAGATCTTGGAGCGCGCCGTGTTTTTGGCGCTTGCTTTGCTCCCTGTGCGCGTGTGGCGTGCTTTGGCGCGTGGATTAAAACGCGAGCGCTGGTTTTGCGCGCCCTTTGCAATGCGGGTTGCTGCGCCTAGTTTGCGCGGTAATGCTCTCTTGCGCGCGGCGGTTTCACTGCTTGCTTTTGCTCCCCGCTGGCAAGATCCTAGCCCCGCGCCTAGATCTTTGCGCGTGTTTGCCCGCCAGCATTTCTCCCGCCCGTGTTTTGGCGCGCGGGATCTTTGGCGCAGCCACTTGGCGCAAGGATCGCGCAAGGGCATTCAAATGAAAGGCGGGTCAAATGGAAGGTGAGCTAATCGGCCTTGTGGTGGATACTTTCAAAACCACGCTGTTCCTATCCCTGCCAATGCTGCTCGCGGGGCTGCTCGCGGGGCTTATCATCAGCATTTTTCAAGCGACGACGCAAATTAACGAAATGACGCTTTCGTTCGTGCCAAAGATCATTCTCGTGGCGCTCGTGATTATCCTAACTATGCCGTGGATGAGTAACACGATGCTTGATTTTACGTCGCGGCTTATCAATAAAATTCCAAGTTTCGTGCAGTGAGCGCCTATGCAAGATCTTAAAAAATCCCTAGCCCTTAAATACAGGCCGAAAAACTTCGATGAGCTCATCGGGCAAAAAAGCGTGAGCCAGACGCTAAGCCTTGCGCTAGAGCAAAACAAAACGTCCTACGCGTATTTGTTTTCAGGGCTGCGCGGTAGCGGCAAAACTTCCACCGCTAGGATCTTTGCAAAGGCGCTTGTGTGCTCGCACCCAGCCAGCGGGCGCTCCTGCGAAGTGTGCGAAAATTGCCGTATGGCAAACGAAGGCAAGCACATAGACATCATCGAGCTAGATGGCGCAAGCAACCGCAAGATTGACGACGTGCGCGATTTAATCGAGCAAACGCGCTACAAACCGTCTATTGCCGCCTACAAGATCTTCATCATTGACGAAGTGCATATGCTCACCAAAGAAGCCTTCAACGCCCTTTTGAAAACGCTTGAAGAGCCGCCTGAATTTGTGAAATTTATACTAGCCACCACCGACCCGCTCAAGCTCCCGCCTACGATTTTATCGCGCACGCAGCACTTTCGCTTCAAAAAAATCGCGCACGCAGACGTTACGGCGCACCTAAAGCACATCTTGCTTGCGGAAAACATCGGCTACGAAGAGCCCGCGCTTGAAATGATAGCGCGTAGCGGCGGCGGATCTCTGCGCGATAGCCTGACGCTCCTAGACCAAGCGGTTGTGTATTCTAAAGGCTTTGTGAGCGCTGGGAGCGTCGTTGAAATGCTCGGCGTGCTAGATCCAAAGAAAATCGACGAGTTTTTTTCGTATATTCTTGGCAAGGACAGGGCGCGCGCGGTGGCGTTTGTTGAGGAGATAGAGGACCAAGACGCGCAAATGGTGCTCGATGAAATTATGTTTTTTCTCAAGCAAAAGCTAACTATTTTTGATAAAAACTTCCCCGTTTTTTTGCTCGAGCGATTTTTTAGGGTTGCCAGCCAGACAAAATCGCTTTTATTCATCGGCAGCGATGCGGGCTTTGCCTTTTGCCTTATGGTGCTGAAAATGATAGAAGCGATGAAATTCGGCGCGATAGACGACGAGATCCGCGCGCTAGAGAATGACGCGTTTGCAGGGAGTGCTCGCAATACCGCAAGCGCCGTTGCCAGTGTTAGCGCTAGCGTTTCTAGTGCTGCGGTTGCAAGCCCCGCGCCAAGATCTGCCCCCACGCCAAGACCAGCGCAAGATCTAAGCCCCGCCCCAGCGGCGCAAACCACGCCCAGCACTCAAGATCTAACGCCCGCCAAAGATCTAGCGCCAGCGCCAAAGATCCAAGATCCAAGCCCCGCACAAACCCAAAGCGCGCAAGATCTAAGTCAAGATCTGCCGCCTAAGATCCCGCCCCAAGATCCCGCCCCAAGATCCGCGCAAGATCCTAGCAGCCACCCCGCCCCCAGCGCCCAAGATCTCACACACGTGGGGCTTTTTGATGAGGTTGTGAAAAAAATTTACGCAAGAGACCCAGATCTTGGCGACGCGTTCAAGGCGTCCATTAGTTTTGTTAGCTTCAAAGCAAACACGCTAACGTGGATTAGCAACCCGCTTGACGAGCACAAAAAAATGCTAAAAAAATACTGGCCTGTGATTAAGCAGCTCATTGAAGAAACCTTTGGCGTCGGCATTGAAATCAAGGCGCAAAAGCCTAGTGCAAAGCCAGCGCCAAAGATCCAAGAAGCTAGACCAGCGCAAGATCTAAGCCAAGATCCAAACCCTGATCTTAGTCCAGGTGGAAACTTGGGCGCGCAAGACATAAGCCAAGATCCAGCGCCCAAGCCCCAAGAACCAAGCGCTCAAGATCCAAGCCAGCCGCAAGATCTAGCGCCAGCTCCAGCGCAAGATCTCTCCCCCGCCCAAGACGAGCTTAAAGAGTTAGACGACCCTTTTATCAAAACGGCGGTAGATCTTTTCAAGCCAAGCGCAATTAACGTCGCTAATGCCTTACGTAAAAAAGACCTTTGAACTAGCCATCGCGCAAAAAATCAACGCGTTTTTGGTAAGCGCGCTAGATCTCCCGGCTAACGTTGTTTCGCGCCTTATCGACAAAGGCAAGGTGTCGCTTAACGGCAAGGTGGTAACGGCAAAGGGGCTATCTGCCAGCGGGCATTTGGAAGTGTTTTACCGCGCCGCAGAGCCGAATGTTATGGAACCAATTTTTAGCACCGATGATTTTTGCGTTTTTGATAAGCCAAGCGGGCTTTTGGTGCATCAAAACGGGCTAACGGCTGAGCGCACCTTGCTAGATGACGCGACCTATCTTTACGGCGCCAACGCGCATTTGGTGCATAGGCTTGACAGGCAAACGAGCGGGCTTGTGATGGTTTCTAAGCACCGCCGCGCAGACGCCGCACTCAAAGAGCTTTTTAGAAACCGCCTTGTGGAGAAGATCTATCTAGCGCTGGTGCGCGGGCGCGTGGAAAAAGAGCAGCTAATTAGCGCGCCGATTTTAACGGGGCAAAACCGCCCGCCAATGCAGGGCGTGCCGCGTGTTTTGGGCGCGGTGAGTGCTAACGGGCTTAGCGCTAGGACGATGCTTTACCCGCTTAGGTTTTTTCCTGATTTAAACGCAAGCCTTGTGAAATGCCGGCTGATAACGGGGCGCACGCACCAGATCCGCTTGCATTTGGCGCACATCGGGCACCCGGTTTTAGGCGACCCGTTTTACGGCGTGAGTTTGGAGACGGCAAACGAGTATTTGGATACGCAAATGAGCGCGGAGCGGCTGCTAGAGCTAACCGGCGCCAAGCGGCTTATGTTGCACTCGTATTCGGTTGAGTTTTGCTATAAGAACCTGTTTTTCATTAAATCTAGCGATGATTTTTTGCGCCGCGATTTTTTAGAAAGCTTTTTGCGTTAGGCTTTGCGCGGTAATCTAGGGTGTGCGTAGCTAGCGCCGCCGCTGGCGGGGCAGGGCAGTGCGCGCAAGCGTTTCAATGCCGTTTGCACGGGGCGCTAAGATCTTGCGCTAGGATTTTAGGGCGGAGATCTAGGGCACCTATTAGATCTTGCATTTTTTCTAGGGATTAGATCTTGACTAAGATCTGTTAGCTAGATCTACGCTAGATCTAAGCGCTTGTGTTTTTTTCTTTTTTGCTTTTATGGTGCGCTGTTGTGCTTTTTCTTTTTAAATTATGGGGGTAGATCTTGGCTAGGATCTGCTAGTTAGATCTTGAGCTAGGATCTTAGGCTTAGATCTAAGGCGTCTATTAGATCTTGTGTTTTTCTTTTTTTAAATTAGGGGGAAATGGAGCCGTGACGTAGCAATTGGGCCCCCCTTCCCCCTAAGAAAAAAGATCTTAGTCCAAGATCTAACTAACAGATCTTAGGCAAGATCTTACAAAGCGGGTGGCGCAAAGATCTAGCACAGATCTTGCCAACACTAGCTCTGTGCGCTTGGTGCTTAGATCTTAGTCGCTCACAAGATCTAAGCGGATTTAGGCTTTGCGCCTAATGGCGCTTAGGTCAAAAGATCTGCACGTTTTTTGAGTTTGGTTAGTCAGGTAGCGGTTTTGTGGCTTGTGAGTTTGGTTTTATTTGAAGAGCTAGCGAGTAGGGTGTTTATCGAGTGCTATTTTTGCAAAAAGCAAAAGCTAGAGCAGTATCTTATTCATCGCAAGTGTCCCCCCCCGTGGTAAGCTAAAAACCATACCGCTTAGGGCTTTGTCATAGTCAAGGTAAG
>CAUTXO010000011.1:0-40945 GCA_963542625.1 uncultured Helicobacteraceae bacterium
AGCCCTAGCTCTTGCGTTTGCGCGCGGATTAGCTCGAGCATTTCGTGCTGATTTTTCGGATCTAGGTGAGAAATTGGCTCATCTAGCAGCAAGATTTGTGGCTCTTGCAAAAAGCTAGCGGCGATGAAAACCTTTTGCCGCTGCCCGCCGCTTAGGGTTTGCACGCTTGCGCCAAGCCAAGCCTCAAAGCCAAAGTTCTTAGCTGTTTGCTCGATTTTTTCGTAGTCCGCACTCTCAAGCCGCCCGCTTTTAGCGCGCCTTGCTAGGCTTAGGATCTCTGAAACACTCAGATCGCTAGGATTGCTAAATTGCGGCATAAAGCTAAGGATTTTTGCCCTTTTTTCTAGATCTAGCGCCAAGAGATCCAGCCCGCCAAAGCTCACACTCCCCCGCGCGGCTTCTAGCCCCGCTATGCACCTAAGGAGCGTGCTTTTGCCCGCGCCATTTGCCCCAATGAGCGCGGATATTTCGCCGCTTTTTACTTCAAAGCTCACATCGTGCAAAATTTTTACCCCGCCCCTTGCGGCGCTTAGATCTTGCACGCTGAGCCTACTCAAAACGCGCGCCTTTTTTTGAAAGCAGGTAAAGCAGCAGCGGCACGCCCATAAAGGATGTAACGATGCCAATTGGAATGATGATAGGCGGGAGCAAGAGCTTAGACGCCACGTCCGCAAGAGCTAGCAGTGCGCCGCCAAAAATCACGCTAAAGGGGATTAGCACAGCGTTTGAGCCACCTACCAAAAGCCGCACCAAATGCGCCGCGGCAAGCCCCACAAAGCCGATTATTCCAAAGTAAGAAACCACCACGCTAGCCGCAAGGGCTGAGAGCATAAGGGCTAAGATCCGCAGCCGCCCGACGTTTATGCCGCGCGTTTTGGCTGTGTCGTCGCCTAGGCTTAGGGTGTCTAGCTGCCAGGCGCGTTGCCACAAAAAAGCGCCGATTGCCACCAGAAAAACTGCCATAATGGCTAAATTTATTTGCGCCCCCTTTGCAAGATCGCCAAAGGTCCAAAAAAGCGCGGCGGCGGCGTTGATGTCTGAAGCAAAAAACTGCAGCATCATCGTTAGCGAATTAAAAAGCGCCCCCAGCGCAACGCCCGCTAGAATAAGCACAGGCGGGCTCATACGCGCCACGTGGCCTATGTATAAAACAAGCCCCATACAAGCAAGGCTGGCAACAAAGGCAAAGCCCGCCACGCCAAACCACTGAACGTAGGGGTTGTCGTTTTGCAAAATTTCAAGCACAATAATGGCAAAGCTAGCGCCCGCAGCAGCAGCTTGCGCCACGCCAAGCGTGTATGGCGAGGCTAGCGGATTTTTCAAAATGCTTTGCATAATAGCGCCAGATAATCCCAAAAGCCCACCCGCCAAAACCGCCGCCAAAGCGCGCGGCAAGCGGATCTCTTGGATAATCAGCCATTCGGCATCGTCTGTGAAAAAATAAAAAAGCGAGCCAAGATCCACCCTGCCATCGCCTGTGCTAAGGGCTAGCAAAAAGCTAGCAAAAAGCGCAAGAACCCCGCCTGCGCCCCACAGGGCTAGCCTTTTGCGCTTGTTTTGCAAAAACTCACGGTACCTCAAAGAGAGCCCAAAAACTTTTGCATAATCGCTTTACGCTTTTGCTCTAGATCTACCTTTGCGCCCATATTTGCGGCAATTTGCCAGGCTGAAACATAGGCGTATTCGATGTTTGTGTTGTAAAAATTCGTCGGCAGCACCCAATGGACGTTTTTGTTTTTAAAGGCGCGCATTGTGTCAAACAAGGCGCGATGCGAGCGCAGATCTTGCTCCACTTGCTTTTTGCCGCCACTATCTAAAAACACAAATTCAGGGTCGGCCTTTACCAGGGCTTCTAAGTCAATAAAAATATGCTCGTTTTTCTCTTGCGCCATAATGTTTTTTACGCCTAGCAGTCCAAAGGGCGCGTAATCAGACTCACTGCTTGTAATCCCCCAGCCGCCCTTAAAACTCACGCCGCCGATGTAAGCGCTGCCGCGTTTAAATTCTAGCGCGGCAAGCCCTGCTTCTTGCTCGTTCATAAAAGCCACTAGATCCTTAGCCCTATCTGCCGCGCCCGTAATTTCGCCCAGAGATAGCAAAGAGCGCTTGATGGCTTCTAGCTTTTTTGCGCTACCGCCGTAACCCTCGCCATAGCTAACGGCAAAAACAGGGACGCGCGTTTTCTTTTGTATAAGATCTACTTGATCCTTATCCATAAAAGAAACGACGATTAAATCAGGCTTTGCGCGTATAAGCGCCTCAAAAGAAGGCATTTTGCCAGGCCCGCCCTCTGCCACGACGGGCGCATTTAGCGCGCCGCTAGAGCGCAGCAGCGCCGAATAAGCCGCGTTATTTCTTTGCCCTTTTTCTATGTTTTCTATGCCCACTAGCTTAGAAGTAAGCCCCAGATAAACGCCCAGCCGCAAAGCACCAGGCCCTAAAAATATCAGCCGTTTGGCGTTTGTAACATCTACGCTCCTGCCTAGCATATCCGTATTTGCAAACAGCCCCGCGGCTAGCAAATACGCCGCAAATAAAATCCTTACCATACGATTAGCTCCAATTCTACGTCTATTCTATTCACGATTTTTCCTTTTTCGTTCGTGTGCGCCTTTAGCGCTGCGCGGATCTCCGCCGCGTTTGGCTCTATGGCATTAATTTTTAAATGCCACTCGCAATCTTTCAAAGCTTCATCGGCACTAAGCCAGCCGCCCCAGGTTTCTTGTATTTTTTGCGTTTTATACGCCTTGCCCCTAGATCCAAGCCACGCCTTTAGCCGCGCTGCGCCCTGTGGCACGCCCCAGTTTGCCTTATGGCGCGCAAAAACATCTTGCATTAGCGCCGATTCTCTCTTGCCGCCCCAGCCCAAATACACGTGTTGCGGCGCTAGGGCGTCGAATTTTGCGTAATTTTGCTCTTGCATTGCGGGGGTCATAAAGGCAGCGGCTAGGTCGTAAGATCTTGTAGGTTTGAAGTCCGTAAAATCCGCGCATAGGCTTAAGATCTTGTGCTCTAACCCAAGCTCTTTTGCGCTAGCGCCTAAGATCTCAAGCATTCGCGGCGAAAAATCCAGCGCTTCAATGCTAGCGGCCTCTTGCGCCAAAGCCAAGGTGTATAGCCCACTCCCGCAGCCAACCTCAAAGATCCTAGCGCCCGCAAACACCGCGCCAAAGGCTTTTGCGGCTTCTAGAACCCTTATTTGATCCGTGCAAGCGGCAGGATCAAAACGCGGATAATTAAAGGTTTTTTCATCCCAAATTGCAGATCCAAGTGGCTCGCCCTTCATCGCACCTCCTTTTTATGAATGCATATTGTATCCGCAAATATTTAAAATAACGAACAACGCAAAACGCCATTGACATTAAAACCGTGTTAGTTTGATTTTTAAGAGAATTAATGGCGGACAGAGAGGGATTCGAACCCTCGATACAGTAAAATCCCGTATGCGTCCTTAGCAGGGACGTGGTTTCAGCCACTCACCCATCTGTCCGTGAGCGGGAATTATACTTTTTGCAAGCTTAATTTCGTTTGATTAATACGTGTTTTGTTGAAAATTTGCAAAGGCATCACGCTACGATACTGCAAGGTTTGCAAGAAAGTGTTGCTTTTTAGTGTGGATTTCGATTTTTGCCAAGCCACAACACAAAAGACTGAAGCAACTTTTGAAGTGATGTAATTGGATAAGACAAGCGGTAAGTTGTGAAAACTTACCGCAAAGGATTAATTTCTTATTACGAAAATGGATTTTGCAAATGAAGTTTTGGTGTCTTCTACCAATGGATATTCTGTGCCATCTTTCCAATAAACAGCTTTACCGCGGTTACTTCCAGCAACATAAACGGAGCCTGAAGTAACCGTTATGGCAAAGGCGTCGGATCCATCTTGTGATGATAAGTGGATTTCTACTCCATCTAGCCAATAAGTGGCTCTTGACTTATGTGTGCCTGCAATATAGGTTTTGCCGTCTTTGCCTATAAAAATTGAATTTGCCGAGCTAGGGGTTGTTACAGCTAGGCTTTGTTTTTCTGTGTTTTTCCAATAAGACGCCATACCTTTATCTTTGCCAGCTGTATAAACATCTGAGCCATAAACCGCTATTGACTTGGCATTGCCATCTTCTGAAACCTTACTTAATTTCTGCGATTTTTTATCACTATCCCAATAAACAGCGTCATCGTTAGTTGTTCCGCAAGCATATACTTTATCGCCACTAACGGCTATTGCATTGGCTTCTGCTGAATCGCCTTCTAGCACAACCTTCTCTGTGCCGTTTTTCCAATAAACCGCGTGGCTCTCATCTCTGCCTGATATATAAAAATTCTCGCCCCCAAAAGCTATTCCTGTTGCCTTTTTGCCTGTGGATAGTTCGTGTTTTTCGCCATTTAGCCAATAAAGTGCTTGTTCAGTTCCATAAGTGCCTGTTACATAAACTTTATCGCCGCTAACAGCTATTGATGTTGCATCTGATAAGCCGGCATCTTTAGATAATGTAATCATTTCTTTTGTTCCGTCTGTGATCTTCCAATAAACAGCTTTATTATCGCATTGACCGGCTACGTATATTATTTCTGAAGCTGTTTCTTTACCAGTGCCGTTACCACCAGCGCCACTAGATCCCCCACTTGTGCTACCTCCAGCGTTAGCGTTTCCACTACCGCCACTTCCCCCACCGCAAGAAGATAAACCAAAACTTACAATGCACGCTAAAGCTATTAACTTAACAGCTTTCATATTCATCCCTTAATTGAATTTGGCGCGGATTATACAACAAAAGCTATCACCAAGGCTTATCAAACAAAACTAATTTACGCCCAAAAGTAAAGCCGCGCAAATCAAGCGCCCGTGCGCGGTTACCGCCAGCTAGGCCCCCCAGCGCTTACTTTTTTATTGCAAACATTTCAACTTGCAATTTTTTCCTTGAAAGGTCGTCTGCCTTTTTGCCGTCTAAAATTTCAAACTCCAAATGTCTATCGCCCGCAACGCAAATAGAGCCCACAAAAAGCTCGCTGTTGGCGCTTAAACACGTGTATGGCGCATTGTTTTTGCAAACATCGCTTATACTATTATCGCCCAAAAATTTTACATACCAATCCCTTGCTTCGTTTGAAAACTCTGGTTTTAGCGTGGTTTTGCCTTCGCCATTTTCGCCTAGCAAGCAAGATGGCATTTGTAACGCTGCGGCGGGGCTTTTATACAGCACAGGAGAAAATTTGCTTGCAAGATCTAGGCTTGAAACCGTGTCAAAGCCTTTAAACACAGTGGATTGAACGCTGCTTGTTTTTGCGCCAGCTGTTACGTAAAAATCCACAAAAAGCTTTCCGTCTGCATCGCTTGCACTAAGTGAGCTGATTTTAAGCTCTAGGCCATTGCCATCAAGCGCCGCGCCCACAATTGCCGATGTGTCAAAAAGCTCGCTAGAAACATCCACGCCGTTTTTGTGCTTGGCAAAAAGCACTGAAGCGTGTCTTGATACTGGCTGCTTAGTTTTTATCTTATACAAAAAAGCGTTTAGTTTGTCTGCGTCTGTTTTCCAAGATCTTTCATAGTTTGTGATTGTGTTTAAAAAGCCTATTGTGGTCTCTTCTTGATTATTCTTAAACGCGCGCTCAAGACAGGAGTAGCTAATCCGCATTTTCATAGAAGATCCGCTCTTGCTTAGCTTGGTAGAAAACTTTGCGTTTGCGTCGCCAAGGCGCACAAAATGCGCCCCAAACAAAAGCTCAAGATCCTTTAGATACGCCCCGCTGTTTGCGTTATATGCGGCAATAAAAGCGTCCATATTTTCAAAATCGCCAAAGTCGATATTTACCTTGCTAACGCTAGGCGTAGCAAGCGCCGCGCTTATCTTGGCGCACAGATTTTCAAAGCCGCTAAAGGTGTATTCGCCATCAAAATGCTTGCCGTCAAACTCGCCGCCTACGCGCGCTGTTATCTTGCCGTCTTTATCGCTGTAAGCTAGGATCTGCACGCTTTTTGCGCTTAGATCTTTGCCGTTTATTTTTTTCGTCGCGCCTGGCTTAATTTTATCTTTTGCGCTTGATGCAAACCTATCCTTAAACAGCCCAAAGTAGCTCTTTAGATCTTGCACGGTTGGCGCGTCAAGGCGGCTGTGCTTGTTTGCGTCTTGCATTTTTTGCTCTGCGTGGTCTTTTGCGCCGGCGCTGCTTGTGCTAGATCCACCCCCACAAGAAAGCGCAAGAAGTAAGGGTGCTAGAATAAATGCGGCTTTAAATTTTTGCATTTTGTGTCCTTTGGCGGCGCATTGTAGCAAAGCTAATCCTTTTGCTGCCCAGAGCGCAAGATCTTAACAAGCTGCTGCGCGTCTTTTTGGTTTAGCGCAAGGCTAAGATCTTCAAGGCTAGCGCGCCGAATCTCTTCAAAACTGCCAAAAAAATCAACAAGCCGCTTAAGCTTTGCCGCGCCAATGCCGTGCGCTTTTAAAAACTCAAGCTCCATATCCGCTTTTAGCTTTCTTTTGCGGTGGAAGGTAATCGCCGCGCGGTGTGCTTCGTCTCTAATGCGCTGAAAAAATTGCAAGCGCTCATCCGTGGGAGAAAGCCTAAACTCCCGCCCGCCGTAGTGCAAAATATCCCGCGCCGCGCCCTTTGCCCGGTGCGCTTTAAAATCTAGCTTTTCTTTTGCGATGGCAAAAACGGGCAAGCTCACGCCAACGCTTTGCAAAATGCTTTCAGCCAAAGCACAAAGCGTCTGCCCGCCGTCAATTAGCCACAGATCTGGCGGCGGGTTTTTCAAAAACGCGTTCGCGCGCCTAGTTAGGAGCTCTTTCATCTGCGAATACTCATCGCGCCCTTGCAAAATGTAGAGCCGGTAGTCTTGCCTAGCTTCTTTGCCGCCTTCAAAAACCACCATCGCGCCAACCCTGCTCTGCCCCAAAAGGTGCGAGTTATCAAAGCATTCTATGCGCTCAGGGGCGGCTTCAAGAGCAAAATACCGCTTGATTTCATCAGTGCCGCTTGGCTTTTCAAGGCGCAAGATCTCTTGCGCGTTTTTTTGCGCTAGATCTGTAATGCGTTTTTTGTCGCCGCGCTTTGGAACGAGCAAAGAAACGCTTTTACCGTGCGCCTTTTTTAGCCATTCTTCAATGCTTTCGCGCTCTAGGAAGTCGTCTTTTATGTAGATCTTAGCCGGAATAAAGGGCAAGGCGCTGCTAAAGGAACTAAGGAAAAACCGCTTGTAGGCTTCGTCTTTGTCGAACCCAAAGGCGAACTTAAACTTCTTAAAATCCGCGCCCGCTAGCCGCCCGCGCCGCACAAAAAACCGCACGCCGCACGCGCTTTCGCCATAGCTTTCCACGCAAAAAACGTCAAAATCTTCTAAAGACGCAAGATCTAGGCTGCTTGCGCTTTTTGAGCGCTTGATTGCTTCAATGCTTTCTTTTACCTTTTGCGCTTCTTCGTAAGCTAGCGCTGCCGCGTAAGCTTGCATTTTGGCTTCAAGGCGCTCTAGCAAAAGATCCGTGCGCTCTACGTGCTCTATCGCCGCGTCTAAAATGCGCTTGTAATCTCCCGCGCTAATCTTACCCTCGCAAGGCGCGTGGCATTTGCCAAGCTGGGCGTAAAGACAGGCTTTTTTGCCCCTAATGCAACTGGATTTTTGCACGAGCGCAAAGTTATCGTAAATGGCGTTTAGAATTTCTTGCGCGCCGCTTACGAATGGACCAAAATACTTTATGCCCGCGCGCCTTATGACCTTGCGCGTTATGGCTAGCCGCGCGAATGGATCTTTGGCATCGTAGTATATATATGGATATGTTTTGTCGTCGCGCAATAAGATGTTGTATTTGGGTTTTAGCTGCTTGATAAGCGAATTTTCAAGCACGAGCGCGTCGTTTTCACTCTCTGTGACGATGAATTTTACCGCGCGCGTTTGGCTTATCATCTGCTGAATCCGCAAGGAGTTTTTGGGGTTTGGCGCAAGGCGCGGCGTGAAAGAAAAGTAACTTTTAACGCGCTTTTTTAGGCTCTTTGCCTTGCCGACATACAAAAGCCGCGAGTTTTCGTCAAAGTATTGATACACGCCCGCTTCTTGCGGGGCTTGCCTGATTTGCTCGCTAAGATCTTGCATATTTTATTAAGGCTCTAATTTCTTCAAAGATCTTGTGCAGTTTTTTGTCTTTTATGGCGTTTGTAAAATCGCCGCGCGCCCTTTCGGCGTAAGGGATTTGGGGCTTTGGCTGGGGCTTAGAGTTTAGATCTTTGTAGCTAAGTTTAATTTTAATATCGCGCAGTTCAAGGTTAAAACGCTCAGGGCTACTCTTGCGATACATTCGCAAAAGCGACATAAAAAGATCCTTTTTGTAGGTGAGCTCTTGCCGGCAAACAGACGACGTAACGACAAAAAACAGCACGCCATCTTTGATGTAGAAAAACTTGATGTCGTCCGTAAGGCTTTTTGGAAAATTTGCTACAATCGCTCTCACGCATCGTATATTTTGTATCTTTTTTGAAGGTTCTACAAAATGTTTATTAAGAAAATATGCAGCGCTTTTCATACGGCAATTATAGCCTGTGTTTTGCTGGCTAGCAGCGCGGGGCTTAGCGCGTGCGGGCATAAGGCAGATCCAAAATACACAGCAAAAGCAATGCATTATGAGGGTTGATGCTTTAATTATAGGTAGCGGGGTCGCGGCTCTAAGCTGTGCCATAAACCTGCCAAAAAACCTATCCGTGCTGCTTGTTACAAAAGACGCCGCGCGCGGGGCAAACTCCTACTGGGCGCAAGGCGGCGTGGCGGTGGCGCTTGATAAAAACGACGTGCAACTGCATATCCAAGACACCATTGAAGCCGGCGCAAAAAGAAACAACTTGCAAGCGGTGGAGATCCTAAGCTCTAAAAGCCGCCAAATAATTGACGCCCTAATCGCGCTGGGAATGGAATTTGACAAAACGCAAGACGGGCGCCTAGACTACACAAAAGAAGGCGCGCACTCAAAAAACCGCATTTTGCACGCTGGCGGGGATGCAACAGGGCGCGAGCTTAACACCTTCTTAGCCGGCAAAAACACGCACAAAGTTATCAAGGCAACCGTTACGGATCTACTCATAGACGGTAGTCTTTGCTATGGCGCAACGGTCGTGGGCGAAGACGGGCGCGCGCAAAATATTTACGCACGCGTTACGGTCATTGCTAGCGGTGGAATGGGCGGGCTGTATCAATACTCAACAAACGCAAGCGGAATAGACGCAAACTTGCAAGGCATTTGCTTGCAAAAGGGGATCTCACTGCGCGATATGCATATGATCCAATTCCACCCAACGGTTTTCGTGCAAGGCGGTGCAAAGCAAAAGTTCTTGCTAAGCGAGGCTCTGCGCGGCGAAGGCGCAAAGCTAATTGACGCAAGCGGTGAGCGCTTTATGCAACGCTACGCGCCAGATAAGCTCGAACTTGCCCCGCGCGATGTGATCTCAAGATCTATATTTATGCATAAGCAAAAAACGGGCAAGGAAGTTTTCTTAGATCTTAGGCATTTTGGCAAGGAGTTTTTTACCGCGCGCTTTCCGACGATTGCAGCAAAATTAGCCGAGCTCGGCTTTGACACAACCAAAGATCCCGTGCCTGTTTCACCCGCGTTTCATTACGCTATGGGTGGGATCACAACAGATCTTGACGCCAAGGTGCCGGGCCTAAAAAACCTTTACGCCGTTGGCGAAGTGGCTTCAACGATGGTGCACGGCGCGAATAGACTAGCTAGCAATTCGCTTTTAGAAGCGCTGGTGTTTGGAAACATCGTGGCGGAGAAGATAAAATCAACGCCCTTTGTGGAGTGCAACAAAACCTTCAAAGCGCGTGAGACTAAGCTTGAAGCCCCACAAGACGCCGCGCTAAATGATGAGCTAAAGGCGCAAATGTGGGAAAACGCTGGAATCATACGCCACAAAAAGGCCTTAGATCTTACCCTTCAATGGCTGCGTGAAACGGCGCAAAAGCCTATGGGGCATTTGCTGGCGCTAAAGTTTTTGGTTGCTAAGCAAATAGTTATTCAAGCCATAGAAGACGACCACTCGCTAGGCGCGCACTTTTTGCAAGATCCTTAGGCGCCAAGATCTTTGACGCGCCAAAGATCGGCGGGCGTGGCGCTAGGATCTAGGGGCGCAAAGATCTTAAGCTAGCTAGGATCTAGCGGATCCGCACGCGGCGGGCGCTTTAAGATCTTAAAGCGCGCAAGATCTAGCAAGACCATAGTCGCCAAGATATAGCTAGCGGCAAGATATGCATAAGATCCGCGCAAGATCTTAATTGTAAAAAAGATAGTATTGCCGTTTTAAAAGCCAAAGGAAACAAATGGAACATTCACTGATTAACACGTGGGTTGGGGTTTTTAGTATGGTGATTTTCGTGCTTGCGTATATCACCATTGCGATGGAAGAGCAGCTTCACATCAACAAGGCAAAGCCGGCGCTTTTTGTCGGGACCTTTATTTTTGTGCTGCTTGGCATTTATTATTACATAAACGGCTTAGATCTTGGGCATTTACACAAGGAGCTAGAACACCTAGTTTTTGAGATAGTTTCTATCTTTTTCTTTTTATTCGTCGCGATGACTTACATAGAAACGCTCATTGAAAGAAACGTGTTTGAAACGCTCAAATACAACCTAATCCGCAAGGGTTACAGCTATAAAAAACTCTTTTGGGTAACGGGTTTGCTCGCGTTTTTCATCAGCCCTGTTGCGGATAATTTAACAACGGCACTCATCCTATCAACCGTCTTGCTAACGCTTGAAAAAAACAACAAAACCTTTCTAGTGCTAGGCGCAATAAACATCGTCGTAGCGGCAAATGCTGGCGGCGCGTGGTCGCCCTTTGGCGACGTTACCACGCTGATGGTTTGGGCTGCTGGCAAGGGCGTTTTTGCGGAATTTTTATTCTTGTTCCCCGCTAGCTTCATCGGCTGGGTGCTAACGGCGTTTTTGCTCTCAAGGAGCGTCCCGAAAGGCTTCCCCGCCGCACCAAAGGACGAGCAAGCGCAATTTATTAAGCCCGGCGGCAAGGTCGTCATCGGGCTTGGCGTTTTTACGATTGTAACGGCTGTTTTGTCGCACCAAGTTCTAAACCTGCCGTCTTTTTGGGGAATGATGTTTGGGCTTAGCGTGCTAAAGCTTTACTCCTACACGCTCAAACGCCGCAAAAATGAAAACATCGAGATCTACAAGCGCATAGCGCACATAGAAAACGACACCCTGCTATTTTTCTTTGGGCTCATCGCGGCGGTGGGGGGCTTAAGCGCCATTGGCTATCTTGCGGTGGCGGCGAATGTTTATACGCACACGGATCATACGCTTGTCAATACGCTTGTGGGGCTGATTTCGTCCGTTATCGATAACGTCCCTGTGATGTTTGCCGTGCTAAAAGCAAACCCAGCTATGGATGCGGCGCAATGGATGCTAGTTACGCTAACAGCTGGTATCGGCGGCTCGCTCATCTCCTTTGGTTCAGCCGCGGGCGTGGGCGTGATGGGAAAATTGCGCGGGATCTACACCTTTGGCGCGCATATGCGGTATTTTTGGGTTGTGGCGGTTGGCTACGTTGTATCCATCGCCGTTTGGTATGTGCAGTTTGAAATTTTTGAAATCTACATAAAATAAGGATAAGAATGCAAAAAACCGTCCCTATTGCTATCCTAGACTTTGGCTCTCAATACACGCAACTAATCGCGCGGCGGCTAAGAGAAGCCAATATTTACGCCGAGATCTTTCCCTTTAGCCAAGATCTTGACACGATCCGCGCTCTAGCGCCAAAGGGCATTATCCTAAGCGGCGGGCCAGCTAGCGTGTATGCAAAGGACGCGTTTTTTTGCGACGCGGGCGTTTTTGAGCTGGGCGTCCCGCTGCTTGGGATCTGCTACGGAATGCAGCTCATCGCGCACCATTTTGGCGGCGAAGTGCTAGCAAGCGCCAAGCAAGAATACGGCAAAACGGACATTGAAATCACGTCAAGCGACAGTATTTTTCGCTCAATGGAGCACTACCAAAGCGTGTTTATGAGCCACTCGGATAAGGTTACGAAGATCCCCGCGGGCTTTAAAAAAATCGCGCATTCTAGCAACTCAGACTTTGCCGCGATTGAAAACAAAGAAAAAAATATTTACGCCATTCAGTTCCACCCAGAAGTCGCGCACACGCCAAACGGGGCGCAGATCTTGAAGAATTTCGCGATTAACGTTTGCGGCGTTTCGCCTGATTGGACGATGAAAAATTTTTTAGAAACACAAACGGCGGCTTTGCGCGAGAAAATCGGCAGCGCAAAGGTTTTGTGCGCGCTTAGCGGCGGGGTGGATTCCTCCGTTACAGCGCTACTTTTGCACCGCGCCATAGGCGAGCAGCTCGTGCCCGTTTTTGTGGATAACGGCTTGCTGCGAAAAAACGAAGCGCAAGATGTAGAAAGGCTTTTTAAGAAAACGCTCAAGATCCCGCTGGTAACGATTAAGGGCGAGGATTATTTTCTAGGCAAATTGCGTGGCGTGCGAGATCCAGAGCAAAAAAGAAAGCTAATAGGCGCGGCGTTTATCGAGCTTTTTGAAGAAGAAGCAAAAAAGCACAGCGGCGTTAAATTTTTGGCGCAAGGCACGCTTTACCCCGACATCATTGAGTCCACTAGCGTCAAAGGACCTAGCAAGACGATTAAATCGCACCATAACGTCGGCGGCTTGCCTGAAAAAATGAACCTAGATCTTGTAGAGCCGCTTAGAGAGCTTTTTAAAGACGAAGTGCGGCGGCTTGGCAAGGAGCTTGGGCTTTCAAATGAAATGCTTTTGCGGCACCCTTTCCCAGGCCCTGGGCTTGCCGTTAGGATCTTGGGCGAAGTTAGCAAGCCATCGTGTGATCTTCTGCGCGAAGCCGATAATATTTTTATTAGCGAGCTAAAAAAAGAAGGGCTTTACGGCAAGGTTTGGCAGGCTTTTGCCGTGCTGCTTAACGTTCAAAGCGTTGGCGTGATGGGCGATAACCGCACATATGAAAACACCGTGGCGCTTAGGGCGGTAAATAGCTTTGACGCGATGACGGCAAAGTTTTCGCACCTACCGTTTGAATTTTTAGAGCGCGTTAGCACCAAGATCATAAACGAAGTTAAAGGCATAAACCGCGTCGTTTATGACATCAGCTCAAAACCCCCCGCAACGATTGAATGGGAGTAATAAAAGCAAAAAACCGCGCGGCGCTTTAGTTGCGCTCTTGCCCGCACAAACAATAAGATCTAACGCGTAAAGCTTAAAGGAAACGGCAAAGAATGGCTGGGAAAAATAACGCAAACATAGGCTTTGAAAAGCAAATCTGGAATGCGGCTTGTGTTCTTTGGGGGCATATCCCCGCCGCTGAGTATAGAAAGGTAATCGTCGGGCTTATCTTTTTGCGCTACATATCCAGCGCCTTTGAAAAACGTTACGAGCAACTCATAAAAGAGGGCGATGGTTTTGAAAACGACAAAGACGCCTACACGGAGGAAAATATTTTCTTTGTGCCAAAAGAGGCGCGCTGGAGCAAGATCTCATCCGCGGCGCATACGCCTGAAATCGGAGCGGTTATCGATGACGCAATGAGAGCCATTGAAAAAGAAAACGCTACGCTAAAAAACGTTTTGCCTAAGAATTACGCTAGCCCAGATCTAGATAAAAGAGTGCTGGGGGAGGTCGTTGATTTATTCACGAATGAAATCAAAATGGACGCAACCGCCGCTAGCAAAGATCTACTCGGCAGAACGTATGAATACTGCATCGCTCAATTTGCCGCTTACGAGGGGACAAAGGGCGGCGAATTTTATACGCCATCTAGCATTGTAAAGACGATCGTTGCCATACTAAAGCCCTTTAACAATTGCCGCGTGTATGATCCTTGCTGCGGGAGTGGCGGTATGTTCGTGCAAAGCGAGAAGTTCGTGCAAGCGCACAGCAACAATCGCGGAAACATCTCCGTTTATGGGCAAGAATCCAACGCGGATACGTGGAAAATGGCAAAAATGAATATGGCAATAAGGGGGATTGACGCGGACTTTGGATCTTTTCACGCGGATACGTTTTTTAACGATCTTCACAAAACCCTCAAGTCGGATTTTATTATGGCAAATCCGCCGTTTAACCTTTCTAACTGGGGAGCGGACAAGCTAAAAGATGACGTGCGCTGGAAGTATGGAGTGCCGCCGCCTGGCAATGCAAACTACGCCTGGATCCAGCATATGATCTACCACCTAGCGCCGAATGGAAAAATCGGCTTGGTGCTTGCCAATGGGGCGCTGTCGTCTCAAGTTTTGGGCGAGGGCGAGATTAGAAAAAATATAGTAAATGATGATCTTATAGAAGGGATAGTCGCCCTGCCGACGCAGCTTTTTTACAGCGTAACAATCCCCGTAACGCTGTGGTTTATCACCAAAAACAAAAAGCAAAAAGGGAAAACGCTATTTATCGACGCTAGAAAAATGGGGCATATGGTTGATAGAAAACATAGGGATTTTACACAAGGGCGGCAAAAAGATGGAAGCCTTGGGGATATTGACTTGCTAGCAAAAACCTTTGAGGACTTCCAAAACGGGGAGCTAAAGGAGAAAAAAGGCTTCTCTGCCATAGCGACGATAGATGATATAGCCAAGCAAGATTACATATTAACTCCTGGCAGGTATGTGGGGATAGAGGAGCAAAAAGATGACGGAGAGCCTTTTGAGGAAAAGATGGCGCGCCTTACATCCGAGCTATCCGAAATGTTTGCAAGATCTCACGAACTAGAGAACGAGATCCGCAGGAAGCTAGGAGCGATTGGGTATGAGATCTGAGTGGAAAGTTAGCAAACTTTCAGAAATAGCCATTATAAATCCAAAAGAAAATCTTAGCAAAGGTGCTATATCAAAAAAAGTGCCTATGGATAGATTGAAACCGTTTCATAGAGACATTGCAGGGTTTATATGCGAAGAATACAAAGGTGGAACTAAATTTAGAAATAATGATACGGTTATGGCAAGAATAACTCCTTGCCTGGAGAATGGGAAAATTGCCAAGGTGGCAGGCTTGAATGATGGAGAAATTGGATTTGGATCAACAGAATACATTGTTTTCCGTTCTATTCAAGGAGTTAGCGATGCAGATTTCTTGTATTATTTGCTTTGTAGCCCCTTGGTTCGCATCCCGACAATTAAGTCTATGGTTGGCTCATCTGGACGGCAAAGAGTGCAAACAGATGTAGTTGCAAATTTAGAAATTAAAGTGCCACCCATTAAGAAACAACGCAGAATTGGAAGTGTGTTAAAAGCCCTCGATGACAAAATAGAACTCAACAATGCAATAAACAATAATTTAGAGCAGCAAGCCCAGGCTATTTTTGATAATATGTTTGGAAAACGTAAGCCAAATGGAAAGCTAGCTAATATCATCCTTGAAAATCCAAAATCAAAGATCAAAGTGTGTGATGTTAATGGTGTAGGTGGTCGGTATCCATTCTTTACAAGCGGGCAAGCAATACTTAAATATATGTCGCCACTAACTAATGGGAGAAACTGTTATTTAAATACTGGTGGAAATGCTGATGTGAAGTTTTTTATTGGTGAGGCATCTTATTCTACGGACACTTGGTGCATTTGCGGCAAAGATCAGACATCAGATTATTTGTATCTATTGCTAAAGTGTATGGGGTCAGAGCTTAACGATGTTTATTTTGAAGGTTCGGCATTAAAGCACCTTCAAAAGCAATCATTGAAAGATCGAGATATTTATATTCCTTCTGCCGATGAACTTAAACAATTTAATGCGTTAGTCATCCCTATGTTTGACTTAATTAGCAAAAATAATACGGATAACTCACTTTTAGCAGAGACGCGCGATTTGCTTTTACCCAAGCTTATGTCTGGCGAGCTTGATGTCTCGGGCGTAGATCTATAACGCTTGGCATAGATTTAAGGGGCGCAAAATACAGTTTGTAAAGGAGACCAAATGCCTGGATTATACACAGAAGCTAGCTACGAAAACTCCATAATTGAGCTCTTTAGAGACACTTTAGGATACGAGTATGCATACGGCCCAGGCATAGAAAGGAACTTCTCTAGCCCCTTATACGATGAGATCTTGCTTAGATCCTTGCGCCGCTTAAACAGCACTTTGCCAGAGGGCGCCATTTCAGACGCCTTGTTTAAACTAAAAAACTTTGAAAACGCCGAGCTCGTGCAGAAAAACGCAATTTTTATGGATTACCTGCAAAACGGTATCCCCGTGCGGTTTTTTGTTGATGGAAAGGAGCGCTCTAGCATTGTCTATCTTGCCGATTACAAAGATCCGAGCAATAATTCTTTCATCGTGGCTAATCAATGGACCTTTATTGAGAACGACAACAATCGCCGCCCCGATGTAATTTTGTTTTTGAATGGCTTGCCCGTTGTGCTTATGGAGCTTAAATCGCCATCAAGAGAGGAGGCCGACGCCTCGCAAGCTTATAGACAGATCCGCAACTATATGCAAGAGATCCCGTCTATGTTTATTTACAACGCCATCTGCGTTATGAGCGACCAGCTCGTATCCAAAGCGGGCACGATTACCTCTAGCGAGGACCGCTTTATGGAGTGGAAAACAAAAAACGGGAGCTATGAAAACACGCAATATGCGCAGTTTGACACCTTTTTTGAAGGGATCTTTCAAAAAGAAAGGCTGCTTGACATCATAAAGAATTTTATTTGTTTTGCAAGCGACGGGATTAGCACGTTTAAAATTCTTGCGGGGTATCATCAATATTTTGCGGTCAAAAAAGCCATTAGATCCACAGAGCGCGCGGCGGCAACCGATGGCAAGGGCGGCGTTTTTTGGCATACGCAAGGCAGCGGCAAGTCTCTTTCGATGGTGTTTTACGCGCACCTATTACAAGAAGCGCTAGCTAGCCCGACGATTATTGTGCTTACTGATAGAAACGATCTTGACGATCAACTCTACGGGCAGTTTTCACGGTGCAAGGATTTTTTAAGGCAAGATCCCGTGCAAGCAAAGAGCCGCGAAAACCTAAAGATCTTGCTAGCCAATAGGCAGGCAAACGGCATTATTTTTACCACAATGCAAAAGTTCGAGGAGCTTAGCGAGCCACTATCTGGGCGCCGCAACATCGTGGTGATAGCCGATGAAGCGCACAGGGGGCAGTATGGGCTTGCCGAAAAGATCAAGCTAACAAAGGACAAAAACGGCGATGAAGTAGCAAGGCGCACCGTTGGCACGGCAAGAATTATCCGCGACGCGCTCCCTAACGCTACGTATATTGGTTTTACGGGCACGCCTATTTCGTCTAAGGATCGCAGCACAAAAGAGGTTTTTGGCGATTACATCGACATATACGATATGACGCAGGCTGTGGAGGATGGAGCGACGCGCCCCGTTTATTATGAAAGCCGCGTAATTAAATTGCACCTAGACGAAGAGACGCTAAAAATGATTGACGCTGAGTATGATCGTATGGCTGCCGACGCGCAAACAATCGAAAAAAGCAAGCGCGAGCTAGGGCAAATGGAGGCGATACTAGGCAACGATAGCACGATAAATTCGCTTGTTTGCGACATCATCGAGCATTACGAAAATAACCGCGAAAATTTGCTTAGCGGCAAGGCGATGATTGTTGCTTATTCGCGCGGCATTGCTGCTAAGATCTATGAGAAGGTCTTGGCTCTGCGCCCTGCCTGGACGGAGAAAGTTGGCGTTGTGATGACTTCTGCTAGCGGAGACCAAGAGACTTGGCAAGCAATCACGAGCAATAAGCGCAAAAGAGAAGATTTTGCAAAGAAGTTCAAAGACAACGCTAGCCCTATGAAAATTGCGATTGTTGTTGATATGTGGCTAACTGGCTTTGACATCCCCTCCCTTGCGACTATGTATATTTACAAACCTATGGCGGGGCATAATTTAATGCAGGCAATTGCGCGCGTAAATCGTGTATTTGGCGATAAAGAAGGCGGGCTTATTGTGGATTACGTTGGCATTGCCGCGGCTTTAAAACAGGCGATGAACGACTACACCGCGCGCGATAAAAAGAACTACGGCGATACGGACGTCACAAAAGTTGCGTATCCAAAATTCCTAGAAAAGCTATCCATATGCCGCGATAAATTTCACGGATACGACTACTCCAAATTCCAAAGCGGCACAGATCTTGACAGGGCAAAAGCAATCAGCGGCGCTGTGAATTTTATTATGGCTAGGGAGAAGCTCGATGATAAAAACTCCTTTGTAAAAGAAGCTCTTATGCTCCACCAGGCGCTTTCTCTTTGTTCGTCGCTTCTGGATGAGAGCACTAGGTTTGAAGCGGCTTTTTTTGAGGCGGTAAGAGTTCTTGTTTTAAGGCTTAGCGGCGCAGGCGAAGGCAAAAAGATCTCCTTGCAAGAATTAAACGCAAGAATAAGCGAGCTCCTAAAGCAAAGCATTAAAAGCGACGGCGTGATAAATTTATTTTCCGACATTAGGAAAGAATTTTCTTTGTTTGATCCTAAGTTTTTGCAAGAAATCGCCAATATGAAAGAAAAAAATCTAGCCCTTGAACTTTTGAAAAAGTTGCTGTCAGAGCAGGTTTTTGTTTATCGCAGAACGAATATCGTCAAGTCTGAAAAATTCAGCGAGATTATGCAGCGCCACCTAAACGAGTATTTAAACGGAATGCTTACCAACGAAGAAGTCATTGAAAAAATGCTAGATCTAGCAAAGCAGATTGCCGCTGAACAAGAAAATGGTGCAAAGCTTGGCTTAAGCGCTGATGAGCTTGCCTTTTATGACGCGCTGACAAAGCCGCAGGCAATCAAAGATTTTTACGAAAATGAGGAGCTAATTGCCATAACAAAAGAGCTAGCGGATACTTTGCGCAACAATAAAACGATCGATTGGCAAAGGCGTGAATCGGCACGGGCAAAAATGCGTATGCTTGTTAAAAAGCTTTTAAAAAAGCACAAATATCCGCCTGAGGGGATGGACGATGCGGTTCAAACCGTTATGATGCAGTGCGAGCTTTGGACGGATAATTGCGCTTTTGATGATTGGCAGGCTTAATGCTAGCTAGCAGATCCAAGCGCTTGCAAGCAGCAGCTAGCAAGGTCGTGTTACTATCGCCGCAAAAAATGGCGGGCGTTATTAGCAAGCCCGTCATCGACTTTGTGTTTTACGACGCTCCTTGCGATTTTAGCCTGTATGATTTTGTGATTTTTACCTCCAAAACGGGCGTTAGATCCGTGCTAGGAGACGGCGCGCGGCTAGATCTTGCCTGCTTTGCCGTCGGGGAGCAAACGGCGGATTTTTTAAGAAAACTAGGCGCGAGGGTTGAATTTACGGGCACGTCCTATGGCAAGGATCTTAGGCAAGAGATCCAAGCCCGTGCGGACAAAAAATTTTTGCTAATTAGCCCCAAGCGCGCGGCAGCAGATCTACGCCTAGCCAACGTAACAAGGCTCATCACCTACGAAACCGTTTGCAAAGACGTTTTGTTTGACCTTACCGAAGAAACGGCGTTTATTTTCACCTCGCCATCGTGCGTGGAGTGCTTTTTCAAAAACAACGCGTGGAGAGAAAATTACCGCGCCATAGCCATCGGCAAAACCACCAAAGAAGCCTTTGCCGGGCGCTGCGCTGAAGTTTTTATGCCGCCGCGCCCTAGCATAGAAGCTTGCATAAGCACCGCGCGAGAGATCTTAAAAGACCCTACGCGGGCAAAAAGCCTAGGTGCTCGAGCAAGATCTTAGTCCCAAGCCCGATTAAAATCACGCCGCCTACCAAAAGCGCCTTTGGCCCGATTTTTGCGCCTAAAAATTTGCCGACGAACACCGCCAGCACGCAAAGCACAAGACAGACGCCGCTAATTATGCCCGCGGCTTTGAAGATCTCGACGCTCTCAAAAGAAAGCGTAACGCCCACCGCCAGCGCGTCTATGCTCGTTGCCACACCGCCAAAAAGCAAAACGCCTAGCCCCAAGCTCTCTAGGGAAGCGGGCGGATTTTTTACCTCCATTATCATTTTTGCGCCAAGATAGCTCAAGATCCCAAAGGCGATGAAGTGGTCGATTTGTGCCACAAACGCCACGAAGGTTTTACCCAGAAAAAACCCGATAAGCGGCATAGCCCCTTAAAAAAACGCAAAAACCGCGCCTATTTTCACCGTGCCGCCAAGCCCGATGCTTTTATGCCGCGCGCCGCTTGCCACCGAAAGCGCAGCACTATCCATCGCAAGCGCCACGGCAATTAAGAAAATTTCCATTCGCAAAGTTTATAAAAATTTTTGTAAAAATCCCGCCGCAAGATCTTTAGTGCGGGTGGCATACTGCGCACTAGATCCAAGCATTGCCAAAGATCTTGTCCGCGCGTCGTTTTGCAGGTTTGCAGGTTTGCGCTCTTAAACACCGCCAAACAAACTCCAAAGATCCAAAGGGAAGTGGTGCGCTCGCGCAAAGCCGATCCATAAAGCTTCAAACAAACGCCAAGATCTTGCCCGCGCGTGATTGCGTATCTGCGCCGGCTACAAAGCCACAGATCTAAAGGCTTACGCGTGCGCGCTTCAAAAAATGGTGGGGGGTGGATAATGCGAAGATCTTACAAAAAGCTAAATGCTGCTGCTTGGGACGTGGATAATTTCTAGCGGATCAATCGGGACACCGTCTTTTGTTACTTCAAAAACAAGCTCGTCCATTACCCTGCCGACGGCTTCCCTTTCTTCGATGTCTTTATTTACCTTGATGTTTGGCGAGATGTTGTTAAGGTTGCGGTAGATTGTGTGCATATTGTTTTCGTGCTTGACGATTACAACGTTGCCAAGCGTTTGCAAATTATCCGCATAAACCACGCGCCCGTTCATAATGCTGCGGATAATCGGGTTTTTCTCCTGCGTTTCTATCGCAATGTAGTCGTTGTGGATCTTGATGTTGTAGATCGGGTCGATGTAGGGGCCAAACTTTTTTACCACCTTAAATGCAAATCTATCGTCAATCGGTGGGCGATACTTCTTGCCGTAATAATGCTTTGTGTCAAGCGACAAATAAGACGAGCCGTATTTTTTCACCTTGGCGTTTGAGGTGTTTTTTGCCATTCTAAGGCTCGTGTCTAGATCTTTTAAAAGCTTTCTTTCCTTTTCTTGCTGATAAATAATGCGCTCAAGCTCCTTTTTGTAGTCCGTTTGCTTTTGCGCTAAGGTCGTCAGCTCCTTTTGCTCCTGCTTTTTTAGCTTTTTAATCTCCTGCCTTTTTAGCGTTAGATCCGTAATAAGCTCGGTAATTTCATCAATTTTTTTATTAACTTCGCTCAAGGTTTTATCTATGACAATATAATCATTTTTAATGACAGATATGCGCTTGGCGTATTTTTCTTTTATCTTAATTAGCGCTTCTTTTTTAATCATATCCGATACGCTAAACTCGTTTTCCTTCTCAGCAACAATAGACGTCGTGAGATTAGAAACCATCAGATCTATAAGCTCAACTTCTATAAAACTCTTTTCTTCTGTAAGCTTTTGCTTTTGCTGCTGCAATTTTTTCATCTGCGCTTCTTTGGCGTCGGCTTCTATCGCAAGCTGCCTTATTTGCACTTCAAGCTTTGACTGATTTTCCGAGTGCTTTTTTAGGCTGTCTTTTTGCGCATAGATCTTGTCGGCAAGGTTTTCAAGCGTGTTTTTAATCTTATCTTTTGACGCCGAATGCTTCTTTAGATCTTGCTTGGCAAGCTGGATCTTTTTGTTTATAAGGTTTAGATCTTCTTGCACCGCCGCCGCAAAAACCGCCACAAAAACAAAGACAAAGATCTTTTTCATTACTTATCCGTTTTTAAAATCACGTAAAGCACGCAAAAAATCGACAGGCAAAGCGATAGCGCCAAAAGCCGCGCGCCGTCGTGCAAGACGTCAAAATTCACGCTTGCGATGCCGATTTCATCGACGATGTTTGCAAAATAAGCGTTATTTATCAGCACAAGGTAAAGCAGCACCACGATTAAGCTCGCTGTTATGCTATCCACAATAGACAAAAAAAACAGCGACGCGCTCTTTTGCCAAAGCCCCGCGCCAAAAATATTCATAATATTCATACGCTCCCTGTTGGATAAAAACCAAAGCTCCATTTGGCGGATCATCAAAAGCGAAGAAACAACAAAAATTATCGCCGCCATCGCAACAAGCATAGTTTTTATCATCACAAGCAAGCTATAAACTTGATTTTGGCTCTTTGAAAACGCTTCAACGCGCGTGATTGCGTCCATTTTCATAAGCCCGTCTTTTAGGCTTTGGCGCATTTTGGCGTTTGGGTAGCGCTCAAGCGAGATCTTGTAAAACTTAGGCAAAGAAGTTTTTAAATACGCCAGATTTTCTATGGAAATATTCTCGCGCAAGGAGTCAATGACAAACGTTGGATCTATCTCTTCAAGCGACTTTACGTTTTCAATCCTGCCCTGAAGATCTTCAATGCTAAGCGCCGTTTTTGCAACGGCGATGATTGCGTAATTTTTGTTTAAATTATCTTCTTGCTCTTGCAACATTTGATTGGTGCCGACGATGAATTCAAAAGAAAACAGCACGCCTATAAGCGCAAAAATCAGCGATAAATGGTTTTTATACGATCTCATGTAAGCCTTTATCTTCTATGTGAAAGTGTCTAAATTTTACGCCAAGATTTGTAGGCATTTTGTGCGTAACTATCAAAACGGTCTTGTTAAGCTCATTAATTGACTTAAACAGGTTTATTACCATCTCGGCTGAGTATTCATCAAGGTTTCCCGTCGGCTCATCGGCCAAAATCAGGCTAGGACCGTGCGCAAGCGCCCTAGCCACGCCAACGCGCTGCTGCTCGCCACCGCTTAGCTCGCGCGGATACCTATGCGCCTTGTGCGATAGCTTGATGTGCCCTAGAAGCGTTTTAACCTGCTCGTTTATAATGCGTTGGGAATAGTTGCTAATGACAAGCGGCAAGGCGATGTTTTTTGAAACGTCCCATTCTTCTATGAGCTTGTAATCTTGAAAAACAATGCCAAGTTTGCGCCTTAGATCCCTAACCGCACTTTTCCTAGCCATACCAAGATCCAAGCCGCCAACAGTTAGGATCCCGCCGGCAATTTGCAACTCGCCGTAAAGCGTTTTAAATAAAGACGACTTCCCCGTCCCGCTCTTGCCGGTGATAAACACCAAATCTCCTTCGGCAACGTAAAAAGAAACATCTTTTAAGATTACTTCTTTTTCATAAGCTATCGTTAAATTTTGTGCTTTAATCAAAATTCCCTCCGCCTACCTTCAAAATTTTTTGATGAGCCAAGTAATTCTCCGGCAATTCATACGGTTTTGCCCCATAGTAGCGCACACCCTGCGCCCCGCTTAAGATGTATAAGGTCTGCCCAAAGGCGCTTTTGCCTATTAAAATTTTATACAAAGTCAAATCCGCGCGCACCTTAAAAACCTTGATGAGCTTAATCATAAAATCCTTACAGATAAACGCTTTATCGGCAAAAAATAAAATGTTTTTATCAAAAAAGAGCAAGGGTGGAAAAGAAAAATCACTAGCTTGCGGCTCTACGCGTTGGATCTGCGCGGGCGCTGGATTTTGCGCGGGATCTTGAACTGGATCTCGCGTTAGATCTTGTGATGGATCTTGCACTAGATCTAGCGCCGGATCTTGAGCTAGATCTTGGACTTGATTTTGTGATGGATCTTGAGCTGGATCTGCCGCTAGATCTCGTGATGGATATTGCAATAGATCTTGAGCTAGATTTTGTGATGGATCCTGCGACAGATCTTGAGCTAGATATCGCGTTAGATCTTGTGATGGATCTTGCACTAGATCTAGCGCCGGATCTTGTGTTGGGTTTTGAGCTAGATCCCGCACCGGCGCGGCGTTTGTGAAAATAACGTCGTAAATATCCTTGCCCGATTGCTTCCAGCGTTTTTCATATTTACTAAGCGCAACGCTATCTTTATTGACGGCAAGCGCAACTTTTAGCCCCATCTTTTCATAAAGCCCCAGCACGTAATCTTTATACTCGGCGCTATCGGTTCTAAGCTCCAGGCTCCCGCGCAAAACCTTGCGGCAAGAGCAAATAAAATTCTCACTAAAGACGCGTTTTGTTGGGTTTTTATCCCACGGCACGGGGAAATGCACCAAGATCCGCTCGCAATTTTTGCCGCTAAGGCTTTCTATGGCAAGCCTTGCGTCGCAACGCGCGAGCAAGACGTTTTGAATAGAGCTTTCGCCCAAGATCTTAAGCACCTTTTCAAGCGCTGGCGCGTAAATTTCTATCCCCACGTGCAAGATCTCCGGGTGCGCCTTGGCGTTTTTTATAATCATCTCGCCGCCGCCAAAGCCAATCTCCACCCAGATCTTTTGCTCTCTCGGCAAGTTTTTAAGCTCACCCGGCGCAATCAAATTGCCATAAGATCTCTGCGGGCGAATGTTTTGCAAGTTTGAGCTGATGGTAACCGCGCGCGCGGCTTTGATAAAGTTTAGCACGGAGAGTTTTACCACGCTAAGATCTAGGGGCCTTGTCTTTTTATCGACCTTAATCAGCACATTGCCGCCCTTTGGGTAAAGCTCTAGCAAAAACTCGCGCCCTGAATGCTTAACGCCCACGACGCCCGGAAGCCCAACCGAGCCAAACAAATACTCAAAGCCGCCTTCGCAAAACGGAAACTGCGGGAGCTCAAAGGCTTTTGTAAGCGCGTGCGGCATTAGTTTGCTTTGTGGTCAAGGCTAACAGGCTCGCTTGGAGCGGATCTTATGCCGTGCTCGTCAATGCCGATTATCTCGTAAGTGTAGGAGCCAGCCGCTTTCAAAACGTCTGTAAATTCTTGCGCCGCGCCGAGTTTTAGCTCGGTTTTATTCTTAGAAAAAAACCCTTCTTCGTGCGTGCGCCTAAGCAAAAAAGCCTTTACGCGCCTGTCTTTATTCACCCAGCGCAATTTAACCTTAGCCGCGCCTTGGAACGCCGCAAGCGTAATAGACGGCGCAAGTGGCGGCGGTAGGCTAAAGCCCTTAACCGGCGCGCTTGGCAAGGACTCAAGATCTGTCTCATCAACACTCGTTATGCGGTAGTAATAAACTTCGCCATCACTGCTAAGCCTTTCTGCTACGCTATTTTGGCGCGTTTGGCTTAGGATCTTTTCATATTTGCCATCTGGTTCTTCGCTCCTATAAAGGTTGTAAGTGAGCCTTTCATCTGGCAACTTCTCCCATTTGATGGCGATTTTTTTAGGAAGATCCCTGCTTGCTTGCGGCGCTTGTGGCGTTGGCGGCAAAACCCTAGTAGCGGCAAAAACAAGTTTCGTCGGGCGCGTAAGGGCGTCATTATACGTTATGCCGTAGATCCTGTAAAAATACGTCGTGCCGTCTTTTAGCCCCTTATCCAAATACTCAGCATTTAGCCTGCCCTTTAGGCGCGCGGCGTCTTCCCAGGGGCCTTCTTGCCCTTCTTTGCGTTGGATCAAATAGCCCGTTATTTTATTGTTATCGCTTGGCTTGAAAATTAGCTTAACGCGCTTTGGCAAATTACCGATGGCTTCAATGAGCCCTATTGCCTGCTCCAAATCTTGCGTTTTGGTAAAAATCGGCTCGCTAAGCGCGGAAATTTTGCTGTCTTTTGTAAAAGTTCTAAAGGCATAAACGTATTCGGTGTTTTGGCTAAGATCCCCGTCAAAAAAATGCGTTGAATATTTGCTAAGAGTGGCAACGCGCTCTAGACTCTTGGCGTCCTTGCCGCGGTAGATCATCACGCCTTTTATGTTAGGGCTTGCAAACTCGCTCCACTCAAAAGAAACGGAGTTTGTGTCGCTTAAGAATATAACGTTTCTAACGTTTTCAAGCCCCGCGTCTTGGCTAAACTTTTCTTCTTGCGGCGCGCTTGGGCTAAGGCAAGAGCTAAAAATTAAAGCGCCTGGCAATATTATCTTTACTAATCTTTTCATCTATATCCTCAGGAAAAAAATTATACAAAAAATCCTTAAAGTCAAGCGGTGGCGGCGCGGTTACGCAAAGATCCTTGCCCGTTTGCGGGTGTTTTAGATACATAATGTATGCGTGCAAAAGTATCGTCGCCGCGCCTGATTTGCCGTATTTGGCGTCGCCCAGAACGTATCTGTTTAAATGCCTAAGATGCACGCGGATCTGGTGCGTCCTGCCGCTAAAAAGCTTGCAAGCGATGAGCTCTTTTGTCCCGTCTTTAGAAAGAGCTAGCTTGGCAAAGGCGGTTTTTGCGTCCTTGCCGTCTTTTGCCACCGTCATTTTGTGCGGATTTTTAACGCTTCTAGCAATCGGCTCATCGACAATCACATCGTCTTTTAAGGGCTCGTTAATCACCGCTAGATAATACCGCCCCATCGTCTTTTGCTTTAGCTGCTCGGCTAAAACGGTGTGCGCGTCGTTTGTTTTGGCGATTAAAAGCGCGCCGGTTGTATCTTTGTCTAGCCTATGCACAATGCCAGGCCTGTCTTTTACAAGGCTAGAAAGAGGAATGCCGGTGGTTTTTAGGTAATCCACGAGCGTGAAGTTTTTGTAGCTAGGCGCTGGATGGACGACAAGATCAGAGGGCTTATTGATGATAAAAAACGCGTCATCGTCGTATAAAACGTCTAAATTCACCTTTGGGATCTCGCCCGCGCCGTCTATGTATTGTATTTCAAATTCCACGTGGCTACCAAAGCAAACCTCAAACGACGGCTTTTGCACGACGCTTCCATCGACTTTTACGTTGCCTTCTTTGATTGCGCTACTTGCCACGCTTCTTGTAGTGTTGAAATTTCTACTCAAAAAGAAGTCAAGTCTTTGCGGGGTTTTTTGTATATTGCATAAAATCATCAGGCGCGATTTTACGATATTTTTTGTTAATATGGCGCCTATGATTATTCGCACAAATAAGAAAAACATTGTATTAATAGGCTTTATGGGCGTTGGCAAGGGGCTTATCGGGCGGGCGCTAGCTCAAGATCTAGGTATGTTTTTGATAGATAGCGACGACCTTATCCAAACGCAAGAAAACAAAAAAGTGCGTCAGATCTTTGAAAAAAAGGGCGAGAAATACTTCAGAGAGCAAGAGCAAAGGCTAGCGGCTTGGTTTGGCGCAAACGTGAAAAACACCATTCTAGCCACCGGCGGCGGCTTTTGCGTGTATGTAAAAGACATTCAAAAACTAGGCACCGTCATCTGGCTAAACACGCCGTTTGACGCCATCTTTAAGCGCATTACCACTAGCGCAAACGCCAAAAAAAAGCTGCAAAAACGCCCGCTTTTTAAGTCCTACGATGAAGCCAAAAAGCTTTATGAAGTGCGCGAGATCATCTACAAAAACTCCGCGCATATTCAGATCCAAACGCAAGACAAGTCGCCCGAGCAAATAGTAAGCGAGATAAAATCAAGGCTATGACGCCGGCAATTTCAATCAGAAATCTTACAAAATCCTTTGGCGCGCACAGGGTGCTGCTGGGCGTAGATCTTGACATCTATCGCGGCAAAACAACGAGCATACTAGGGCTTAGCGGCACGGGAAAATCCACAATCATACGCCACATCATCGGGCTTTTAACCGCCGATAGCGGCACCATAAACGTTTGCGGAGATCTCGTCGATACTTCCAACGAGCCTTTAATGCAACGCATTAGGCGCAAGATTGGCTTTTTATTCCAAAGCGGCGCGCTCTTTGACTATATGAGCGTGTATCAAAACATAGAATTCCCGCTGCTTGAGCTCACAACCGACACCCCCGCGCAAAGACAAAAAAAGATCTGCCGCTGCCTAGATCTTGTAGGGCTAAACTCAAAAGAAGTCAAAGATCTAATGCCGCACGAGCTCTCAGGCGGTATGAAAAAACGCGTAGGGCTTGCAAGAACAATCGTGCTAGATCCCGAGATAATACTTTACGACGAGCCCACAAGCGGGCTTGACCCAATCACAAGCGACAAAATTTCGCGCCTGATTTTAAGCCTACAAGAAAAAATGGCCGTAACATCAGTTTTAATCAGCCACGATATGCAAGAAGTTTTTAAGTGTAGCGACTTCATCGCAATGCTTTATGAGGGCAAAATAATAGAATTTAAAAGCGCTGCGGATTTTAAAAACACGCGTAACCCCGTTTGCGCGCAATTCATCACCGGTAATTCATCCGGCGAGATTGTGTTTGACTAAGCCAAGATCCTAGCCCAAGCAAAACGCACCAAGCCCTTCAAACACAACAAAAGATGCGTTTAAATGCCAAAGATCCAGCCGGCAAAGGTGCTTTTGCTCTCTAGCTAGCTTTAAAACACAAAGCGCGTTTAAGTTTGCAATGAATAGAATTTGCAAAATTTTTCAAAGGAAAATAAAATGAACTTATTAAAAAAAGGCAGCCTTACCGCTCTAGGACTATCTTTGTTGGTATTTGGTGTTGCTTCTTGCGGGGGGGGGGAAGGACAAAACGAAAAAGATCAAGCAAATATGAAAATTAGCGTTTTTGCTTCTGGCACAATGCAACAAAACAATGAACAAAGAGCGGTATATTGGAAAGATGGAGAAAAGCACGATCTATCACAAAGTGATTCAGAAGCTCGCTCAATCACAGTTAAAGATGGCAAAGCCTACGTTGCTGGCGTTGTTAAAGATGACAAAGGGGTAAATGCAACACCACACGCTACGTATTGGCTTGATGGCACAGAAACAAGACTAAGCACGGAAAGATCTGAAGCACTTTCAATAGGTCTATTAGATAATGATGTATATGTAGCTGGGACAATCACAACTAAAAACGGAACAGAATCAACATCGACAACAACCAAAAAACCCGTATATTGGCATAATCAAGACCTATTTACTTTAAATAATGATGGTGGTGCAACATCTGTCGATTTTAGCGGTAAAGATGTGTATGTTGGTGGCTACTCAACCATTTATATAAATGATCGTCAAACCGCACTAACAGTAGCATCATACTGGATGAACGACTTTCAAAACGAACACAACATAAGCAAAAAAGACGATAAAAAAGCAAAAGTTAATTCGCTAAAAGTAAAAGATGGAACCGTCTATGCCTGCGGCGACAAAAGCAACGATGACGGAAGCTCAGCTATGTATTGGAAAGGCACAGAAGAAACTGTTTTAAGCAGTGATAATGCGGAAGCACATTCTATTTTCTTAGATGGAAATGATGTTTATGTAGCAGGCTCTACACAAGAAACAAAAGATACTTGGGAACGAATAGATGTAGCAACATATTGGAAAAATGGAAAAGAACATAACCTAAGCAAAAACGCACTAGCAAGGTCAGTTTTTGTATTTAACGGAGATGTTTATATTGGTGGTGCTACATACGAAATAAAAGAAGTTAATGGTATGCAAGACGTTAAAATTATCCCAACCTATTGGAAAAACGGTGAAAAGCACACATTCAAAGAAATAAACGCTTCCGTAACGTCTATTTTTGTAACAAAAAATAAATAACGCTAACCATCAAAACAACAAACGCCCTAGATCTAGCAGCTAGTCTAGGGCATACTCTCAAGCAATCCAATCGCACAGCCACCAAGCGCCAAAGATCCTAGCCAGCTGGCAAAAGCAGGGCTGTCACACACAAATTAAGTTTAAAGGCATTGTTCTATAATTACGCCTTAATCATAAAAAGGGCATAAAATGAAACTCGGAGTAAATATAGACCACATAGCGGTTTTGCGCGAGGCAAGGCTGGCGAATTCACCGCAACTTTTATACGCCGTTAATATTTGCGAGCTTTCCGGCGCAAACCAAATCACAATCCACTTGCGTGAAGACAGGCGCCACATTCAAAACGGCGATGTTGAAGAGATCTTGGCGCATTCAAAGTTGCCAGTCAATTTAGAATGCAGTTTAAATAAGGAGATCATCGACTTTGTGTGCAAGTGCAAGCCTTTTAGAGCAACAATCGTGCCCGAAAACAGGCGCGAGATCACAACAGAAGGCGGGCTTGATCTTGTAGCCTTGCGCCAAGATCTAAGCGCGGCGATTGAGCGCTTGCAACAAAACGACATAGAAGTTTCGCTGTTTATTGAGCCAAAAAACGAGATGATAAACGTGGCATCTGAGCTCAAGGCAAACGGCATTGAGCTTCACACTGGGCGCTACGCAAGCATTTACAGTATGCTTTATTCAAACCTTGCGCGCACAAACCATTGCATTAAAGAGCTTGATTTGCCAAAGAAAGAGCTATCCGCCTTACTGCAAGCTGAGATCCAAAAACTCCAAGACGCCGCAAGCCACGCCAAGATCTTAGGGCTAGCCGTTGCCGCTGGGCACGGGCTTGACTACCAAAACGTAAGCGAGATTGCAAAAATTAGCTGCATTGGCGAGCTAAACATCGGCCAAAGTATCGTTGCGCGCTCAGTTTTCACAGGGCTTGCTGACGCCGTGAAAAAAATGGCGCGTCTTGTTAAAGCCTAGAATTGCCGTTAGTGTTGGGGATCTTGGCGGCATAGGCATTGAGCTTGCGCTGCGCTACCACAAGGATTTTCTAAGCCTTGCGCGCCCGGTTTATTTAATTTCTAAAGATCTTCTAGCGCAAGCGGCAGATCTCCTTGGCGTGGATCTTCCGCAAATGGATACAGAAGGCGAGTTTAAAAGCTTTCAAATCACGCCTGGCAAGGTTAGCGCTAGCGCTGGTGGCGCGTCTTTTGAGAGCTTTCGCCAAGCCTTAGATCTTGCGGATGTAAAGCAAGCAAGCGGCGTGCTGACGCTACCCGTTTCTAAAGAGGCCTGGCAAAAAGCGGGCGCAAACTATAAAGGCCATACGGACTACCTAGCCGCGCGATACAAGCAAGAGCCCATTATGATGCTTGGCTGCGAGCAACTTTTTGTGGGGCTTTTTACCGATCACCTGCCGCTAAAAGACGTCCCGGCTAGCATTCAAAGAAAGCCGCTAGCGCAAAAGCTTTACGACTTTTGCCGCTGCACGGGCGCAAAAGAAGTAGCCTGCCTTGGGCTAAACCCGCACGCAGGAGAAAACGGGCTATTAGGAAGTGAAGATGCCATCATAAACGCCGCCATAAAAGACGCAAACGCCAAGCTGCGCGGGCAAAAAATCTACGGCGCGCTCCCGCCTGATAGCGCGTTTAGCCCCGCAATGCGCGCGCGGTTTAAATATTATTTTGCGATGTATCACGACGGCGGGCTTGCCCCACTTAAGGCGCTGTTTTTTGATGAGAGTATTAACGTAAGCCTAAACCTGCCCGTGCGCCGCGCGAGTGTAGATCACGGCACGGCGTTTGACATTGCCTACAAGGGCAAAGATCCATCGCCGCTTAGCTACATAAACGCCATAAGGTTTCTTGCGGCTTGTTAGTTCATATTTGTTGTAGTGTTGATAGCTTTTATTACATTAAACGCATTAAGCAAGACTTTCCGCACGAGAAAATTCTAGGCTATTTTTACGATCCAAACATTCACCCAAAGGCTGAATACAACCTAAGATGTTTAGAAGCTAGGCGCTCTTGCGAGATACTAGGCGTGGATTTTTTAGAAGGCCCATACGATGACGACGCTTGGTTTGGATCCACCAAAGGCCTTGAGGCCGCGCCTGAAAACTCCTGCCGTTGCGAAGTTTGCTTTGACGTCCGGCTTTTTGCCAGCGCGCAAGCTGCGGCGCAATTAGGGCACAAAACATTCACAACGACGCTCCTAATGAGCCCAAAAAAGGACTTTAAAAAGCTAGAAAATTCAGCGGCAAAAGCTAAGGAGCTAAGCGGCGTTGATTTTATCTTTCTTGACTACCGCAAAAACGGCGGCACGCAAGAGCAATTCGCGCTGGCAAAAGAGATGCAAACCTACAAGCAAAACTACTGCGGCTGCAACTTTGCGCTTAGCAAACAGCGCCAAAAACAAGATAGGCCGCTTGATGAGCTCTCTTGCAACATTCACAAAAAAACGCTGCCGGCGGACACAAACGAGCGCCTTGAACTTTTTAAGGCGCGCAGGGAGCTAGAAGCGCGCGGGATGGCTTGCAAGATCTTAAAAGAACGCTTCCTAAATTATCGCTTGCTTTGGGGGCGCGTTAGCACAGGCGGCGTGGTTGTGCGCTCGTATTTTTTGTGGTATTCGCTCCCCGTGCAAAAAAAATTCAGCGCCCTTCCCACGGACGGCGAAAAGGTGTTTTTCTTTACCCCGCAAGCGCTCGGGCTAGAAAGCCTGCAAGATCTTTGGCGCGCTAGTATTGATGAAGAAATCGCGTTTCGGCGCCGTCTTGGCTTTGGCGATTTTGACCTAAGCGTCATCGTGATTTTAGAAGAAATTAAAGATGCAAAATACACGGTCGAGCTTAGCGCAAAAACCTATGAAGACTTGCGCCTAAGGCTTGTTAAAACCTAGGCGCGCAAAGATCTACCGCCACCGCTAGATCCGGTGCTGGCGCTAATCCGCCGATAGATCTAGATCCCCACCCGCTGGATCTGGTGCGCCACACCAAGATCTAAATCCGCGCACAAAAGCCAAGATCGCTAGCTGAAATTTGCGGCTAGATCTAGGCTATGCAGGCACTTGAGATCTAGCAGATCTAACGCCAAGGTCTAAACACAAAGCAAAGGCAATGAACGCTTAAGATCTATCAGATCCTAGCCATCAAGCAAACGCAAGCCCGCCAACCGCTGCGCGCAAAAGTTTAAACTGCGGTAAAACTAGCGTAGCGCGGGAAAAGCGGCGGCGCGTAAGTTGGCAGCAAAAGCGCACGAAGATCTAGATCCGCCATCAGATCCAAATCCGCTCATACCCACAAGATCTACAAACCAGCCCATAGATCCAAGATCTGCACCACCACGCATTTGGATCTGCACGCCCACGCGCGCTAAGATCTAGATCCCTACCGCTGGATCCACCACACCGCACACAGATCTAAATCCACACGCAAAAGCCAAGATCTGCTAACTCAAATTTGCGCGCTAGTCTAGGCTATGCAGGCACTTGAGTCTAGCAAATCTAACGCCAAGATCCAAGCACAAAGCAAAGGTAGCGGAAGGCACAAGATCTAGCGGATTTAGCCATCAAACAAACACAAGCCCGCCAACCGCTGCGCGCAAAAGTTTAAACTGCGGCAAAACTAGCATAGTGCGGGAAAAGCTGTGGTGCGTAAGCTTGGCGGCAAAAGCACTCTAAGATCCAAGTCGCTAGGCAAAGAGCTTTAAGATCTTGTAGTCTGTGCTTCTGATTGCTGGGGTTTCACCTATGTCTTTGATTAGATCTATCATTTCTTGCGCATACATTGAGTTTGATACGCCCGCGGCGGCAACGACGTTTTCTTCCATCATCGTGCTGCCTAAATCGTTCGCGCCAAACTTTAGCGCAAGCTGGCCGATGTAAGATCCTTGCGTAACCCAGCTTGACTGTATATTTTTAAAATTATCCAAAAAAAGTCTAGCGACGGACAAAACGCGCAAGTATTTATTGGGGCTAGATCTATAAAGCTCCGGGTAGCGCTTTTTAAGCGGCGTGTTTGCCGGCTGGAAGCTCCACGCAATGAAAGCGCGAAAGCCGCCCGTTTCATCTTGCAAGGCGCGAATGTGGTCTAGGTGCTCGATGATTTCTTCGTCTTTTTCAACGCTACCAAACATCATCGTAGCGGTGGTTTTCATACCGATTTCGTGCGCGGCGCGATGAACTGCTAGCCAACCGCTCGTGCTGACTTTCTTTGGCGCAACGATGTTCCGCACGCGGTCGGATAAGATCTCAGCCCCCGCGCCTGGCATAGAAAAAAGCCCCTTTTCTTGCAAACGGCGCAAAACGTCCTTGTAGCCAAGCCCCGAGATCTTAGAAATGTAGTCAATCTCTACCGCGCTAAAGCCGTGAATGATAATTTGCGGGTATTTTTCGTGAATGTGCTCGACCAAATTTTCGTAATAATCGATTTTTAGATCCGGATGAACGCCGCCTTGAAACAGAATTTGCGTGCCGCCGATTGCTAGCAGCTCGTCGATTTTTTGGTCGATTTGCTCGTAGCTTAGAATGTAAGCGTGCGGGTCGTTTTTGCCGTGCTTGAAGGCGCAAAACGTGCAACCGATGTTGCAAATATTGGTGTAGTTGATGTTTCTATCAATCACAAAGCTCGTGATTTTATCCGGGTGCATAGCGAGTTTTGCCGCGTAAGCCATTTGCCCTAGCGTTTTTAGATCTTCATTTTGAAATAAATCTAGGGCTTTTTCTTTCGTCATTCTCATAGGCGGATTTTACAAAAAATTTTATTTACTATAATTACGCACGCACAAGAATTGGAAAAAAGTGGATTTTAAACTAAAAAATTTCGTTTTCGCGCTCTTTGTTGTTTTGCTTGTTTTTGCCGCTGCTGGCGGGTTTTACGTTTTGGGCTACTCTAAAAGCTTGTTTTTTCAGGTGCAAAAAGACAACGAGCGGCTTTGTGAGCTTGAATTGCTAGCGCAAGAGCAAGGCAAAACAGCCCTAGCGCTAAGGCTAGCTGCCGCGCAAAAAAAAGCGCACGCAAACGCCAATGAAAACTCTGCGCTATCGCTTTGGCTGCACGAGCAAAAAGCGCGCGGGGCGTCAAAGGAAACGGCGCTAATCATCAAAAGCCTAGAAAGCACAAACGGCAAATTTTTAGCCCTTGTTTTAGAATACAACGCCGCTTGCCAAAATGCCGACGAGCCCGCAATGCAAAAGGCTTTAAGCGGCGCGCTGGAAAAACACGAGAAGATCTTAGCAAACTTGCAAAAATACAAAAAACGCCTAGCAAAAGCGCCTGAGCAAACTTCGCAAAAAATGCGCGCACTCATTAACGCCGCTGGGCTTTTTTACCTTGCGCTCATTGGTGCTGCCGGGCTAGCTGCGGGGCTAATTTTTATCCGCCTATCTAGGCTAACTCTTGGCGCGCTAGATCTAAAAGAAGATTTGCTAAAGCTTTTTTTGCGCTACCCAAACACAGAGCAAAGGCTGCCGGCTAATGATGGCGATCCTTTCAAAGAAACGCGCTTAGAAATCAACGCCGCGCTTGGCGCGCTAGGGCAAAAGCCAGCGGCAGATCTTAGCCCTAAGGAAAAATTTGCCCTGTTTTTAAACACGCTGGCGGTGAATGCAAAAATCCAGAGTACAGGGGCAAAAAACGAGCGCCTTGCGGATTTTGCGCGTGATCTGCGTGGCATACTAGCGCATCTAGAGCAAGAAGATCTTAGCGCGCTCAAAGAGGCGGTTATCAACTCCGCAAAAACAAAGTTGCCAAGAGAGGATTACCTTTTTGTCTGCGAAAATCTCTGAAAAATTCCTAGCCTGCAACGCAAGCGCAGGCAGCGGCAAAACCTTTACGCTGGCGGTGCGATACGTTTGGCTGCTCCTAAGGGGCGCGGCGCCTGAGAAGATCTTGGCGCTAACATTCACAAACAAAGCCGCCGCAGAGATGAAAGAGCGCGTGGCAAACATCTTAAAATACCCATCAAAGCACGGCGGGGAGATAGAAAACTTAGCGGCGCTGCTTGGCAAAACGCCGCAAGAAGTGCAAGATCTTTGCCTAGAAAAAACGACGGCCTTTCTAAACGCGCCAAGCAAAATCATCACGATTGATAAGTTTTTTTCCATTATTCTTAGGAGTTTTTCGCTCAACGTAGGGCTAATGCCAGACTACAAGATCTCTCCAAGCGACGGCGATGAAATCTTTGCCATAATGCTACAAACCTTGAAAAACAAAGGCTTGCTTGATGATTTTGCCTTTTTTGCCGGAGAGCTTGATATGAGCGCTAGACTACTTGCTAGCTTGCTTGAAGCGGCAAAAGATCTAGTGCCGCCTGCTAGACCCAGCGCTGCTACGAGCGAGCAAGACGTTATGGATAAGCTAGGCGAGATCCAAAGGCTCATTGCGGCAAATCCAGCCGCCACGCAAACGGCAAGCGGGGCGTTTAAGGCAGGCTCAATCGGCGAATTTTTAGAAAAAACCTACATCACAAAAGAAACGCTAGATTACAAAACCTTTAGCAAATGCTACACAAAAGAGCTTGATGAAAGGTTTTTTGAGCTAAAAGCCGCGCTGCGCGATCACTTTAGAGCAAAAGAGCGCGTGATGCTTGAAAAGCTAGCCGCCTTTAGCGCCGAATACGCGCGCGCAAAGGAAACATACAACAAATCAAGCGACGAGCTGCACTTCCAAGATGTAACGGATTTTGTGAAAAAAATTTTAACCCCGCAAAACAAGGACTTTATCTACTTCAGGCTAGACGGCAAAATCGAGCATATTTTAATCGACGAGTTTCAAGACACATCCAAAGAACAGCTTGATATTCTAGCCCCACTTATTGAAGAGATCCTAAGCGGAGACGGCGCAAAGTACGGGCGAACGTTTTTCATCGTGGGGGATCCAAAGCAATCAATTTACCGCTTCCGTGGTGCTGATAGCGCGCTATTTTTAGACACGATAGAAAAATACAAGCTAGCCACGTTGGATTTGAGCGTGAATTATAGAAGCGATAGGCTCATCGTGGATTTTGTCAATGAGCATTTTAAGGATTGGCCGGGCTACAAACCCCAAAGCGCCGCGTCGAAAGATGATGGCTTTGTAGAGCTTAGGATCTGCCCCAAAGACGAAAAGCGCGCGCATTTAAAGGGGATCTTAAGCGCTTTGCTAGCGCAAAAAATCGCGCCCAAAGAAATTGGCATATTAGTTTTTAACAATAACGACGCCTACGAAGTAGCCGGGCTGCTTAGAGAGTGGTTTAGCGGCTTGCCGATTAACACGCAAAGCTCAAAAATGCTGATTAATCAACCGCAAGAGCGCGCGCTCATTGAATACATCAAATACCTTTACTACGGCGATGAACTGTTTTTGGCGGAGTTTAATTCTGGCTTAGATCTTGAGCTTTTTGCGCCGGCAAAAGTGGGCGTGAAAAATTTGCTTGAAAAAACGCCGCTTGAGATTGCAAAAGAGATCATAGACGGCTACAAGATCTTTAAATACGACGAAGGAATGCTTGAGTTTTTAGACCAGCTAAGGCTTTATGACGACGTTTTTGTCTTTTTGGAAAAAATCGAAAAAAACGAAACGACCGTTTCTAGCACCGACGAAGACGGCATAAACATACTCACGATGTATAAGTCAAAGGGCTTGCAATTTAGCGTTTGCATTGTGCTAGACCAAACAAGCGGCTCGCGGCACGACACTTCCAAGCTTTTGCTTAGCGGCGGCGAGATCTTTTACAAATACAAAAACCGCGAATATTTTGACGAAGACTATGCGCGGGCAAAAGAAAGGCTAGCCGCCCTTAAATTAAGCGACGCAAAAAACTTAGAATACGTTGCTTTCACACGGGCAAAAAACGCCCTGTTTATCCTAAAAAACAGCGAAAAGTCCATTTTTAGCCCCTGCGCCGAGATAAGGGCGGGCAAGGTTGAGATCCAAACCGCGCCGGCAAAAAAAGAACAACCAAAGCCATCAAAAATGATGAAACTTGGCAAGCAAGATGATTTTTTAGAAAGCAAGAAAGATCTTGAGTATTCCATAGAAAATATTTATAGAGGCGAGGCAATCCACTACACGCTTGAGATTATGAAAGATTTTAGCCCGGCTAGCTTAGATCTTGCGCTTAAATCCACGCATAATCACTACGCAAATTTTATTGACACAAACGAGATCCGCCAAACGCTTTCTGCGCTTATTAGCCACGCGCCGTTTTTGGATCTAGCGCGCGGCAAAATTTTGAAAGAACAGCCCGTTTTAATAGGCAAGGATCTAGGCGTAATTGACCTAATGATTGAAAAAGAGCAAGAAATTATCATCTGCGACTACAAAAGCGGAATACATTTTGATAAACACAACGAACAGATAAGAAATTATATGCGGGCTCTAGCAGGGCTTAGAAAAGACAAAAAAATTTCTGGAAGGCTAATTTATATGCAAAAAAATTCCATAGAAATCAAAGAGGTGGATCTTGAAAGTTAAGTGCTCGCACTGTGGGCTTGAGTTTGAACGCGCGGCGATGATAAAAGACGGGAACGACTTTTTTTGCTGCAACGGTTGCCAAGGCGTGTTTCATTTGCTCCATAGTGAAAATTTGGATAGCTTTTACGAAAAACGCGCGGGCGTGAGCCTAGAGCCCGTCAAGATCTACGAAGACGAGCCGGCGCGCTTTGACTCTAAAAACTTCTACGATAGCTTTGTAAAAACAAAAGACGGGCTTTGCTCTGTATCGCTCATCATAGAAGGCATTCATTGCGCCGCCTGCGTTTGGCTAAACGAGAAGGTGCTAGAAAAACAAGATGGCATCGTGGATCTAAACATAAACTTCACGACGCACAAGGCAAAAATCAGCTGGGACAACGGCGTTATCAAACTATCGCGCATCATAGAACTAATCAGAAGCATAGGCTACAACGCCTACCCATACGACCCATTCAAAAACGAAGAAAAGGCGTATAAAGAGCGCAAAGAATATTTTACGAAAATGATTTTTTCCGTTTTTACGGGTATGAATATTATGTGGCTTGCGCTGGCAAAATACTTGGGCTACTTCGGCATTATGGACGATGAGCTCAAAAACTACATCAACATAGCGGAGTTTTTGCTCGCCACGCCAACGATTTTTTACAGCGGGCAAATCTTTTTGCGCGGAGCTTATTACTCGCTGAAAAATTTCATCATAAATATGGACTTTTTGGTGATATTTGGCAGCATTGCGACCTACGTTTTTTCAATCTGGGCGGCGTTTATAGAGCACACCGACGACGTTTATTTCGACTCCGCTACGATGATAATTACCTTTGTGCTAGTTGGGAAATTTTTGGAAGTGCGCTCCAAAAAAATCGGCGTGGATACGCTTGATACTTTGAGCGCTACCATTCCAAACGAAGTAACGCTAGTTAAAGGCGGGCAAGGCGTTGCAACGGCTGTTAGCGACATAAAAATAGGCGACGTGATAGAAACAAAACCGGGGGAAAAGTTCATTTTTGACGCCCAGATCATAAGCGGCAAAAGCACGGTAAATACCGCAAACATAAACGGCGAGAGCATTCCTGTGGATATTTCAGAAGGCAGCACGGTTTTAGGCGGCTATGAAAACATCAGCGGGGCGGTTAGATCTAAGGTCTCTAAAACATTGCAAAACTCAACGATGTATTCAATCATCAGCCTTTTAGAAGAAGCGATGGGCAAAAAATCCAGCATAGAAACAAAAACGAACGAAATTTCTAAGTGGTTTTCCGTCGTGATACTAGCCTTGGCAATCGGCACGTTTTTTTGGTGGGAGCATTTTGACACCATAGAGCGCGCAATCATCGTGAGCGTAAGCGTCATCGTGGTTGCTTGCCCCTGCGCCCTAGCCCTAGCCACGCCGATTGCAAACATCATAGGAATTAGCATTGCGTCAAAGGATAAGATCCTATTCAAAGAGCCAGACGTCCTAGAAAAGCTGGCAAAGGCAAGCGTGCTAGTCCTAGACAAAACCGGCACCATCACAAAGGCAAAGCCAAAAGTTTATAAAAATACAATCGTAAAGAAGTTTGACTACGCCATACTTTATTCGCTTGTGAGCCGCTCAAATCACCCAATCTCGGTTGGCGTGAGAGAATTTTTGCCAAAATCCACCGCGCTTGAAATGGACGTAACAGAAGAAATGTCAATGGGGCTAGTAGGCACGCACGATGGCAAGCGCTACTACGGCGGGAATTTGAAGTTTATAGAAAGCAAAATCGGGGCGGTGGATCTTGAGCTAAGCGATGAATACTCAATTTTTATTTTTGCCGACGTAAGCGAAGTTTTAGCCGTTTTTTACCTTGACGATGAAATAAAAGAAGACGCCAAAGACGCCATAGCAAAAATCAGAAAAATGGGGCTAAGGGTGATTTTAGCAAGCGGCGACAAGGACAAAAACACAAAAAAAGTTGCAAAGCTTGTGGGGATAGACGAAGTTTGGACTCAAATGATGCCGCAGGATAAGCTAGATCTAATAGAACGCGAAAAACGTGCGGGCAACATCGTCGTTAGCACGGGCGATGGCATTAACGACGCGCTTATGCTAACGGGCTCGGACATTTCAATCGCAATGCACACGGGCGCGGACACGGCAATAAATTTAAGCGACATCGTCTTGCTAAACTCAAACCTAAACGCGCTTAAAAACGCCATTTTAATCAGCCGCCGCACGTATAAATTCATCAAGCAAAACCTGACTTCGTCGCTAATTTACAACGCAATCACCGTGCCTGTGGCGATGGCTGGCTACCTAATACCGCTCATTGCCGCGGCGCTGATGTCTGTTAGCTCAATTTTGGTCGTGCTAAATTCCCTAAGGATAAAACTCATAAAAAAATGAACGCTATAACGCTAAATTTAATCGTATCTTTGTTTCTAGGCGCAATCGGCATCGCGGCTTTTCTTTGGGCGCTCTCGCGCGGGCAATTTGACGATGAAGACAAAAGCGGTGCGGCGCTGCTCTTTGACGATGAAGCCGAGCTAAACCGCGCAATCCAAAAAGAGCAACGGCTCAAAAAATACGAAGAAAGCAAGAAAGCAAAAGAGCAAAATTAAGCGTAGGCGCGCGCTTGCCAGTTGAGCGCACGAGTGCGATTGTTTTAGCTTGCGCGCTGGCAGACAAGCAAACTCACAGGCACGTTTGTTTTAGCTCGCACACTAGTGGGCGAACATCGGGCAAGCGCACGGGCGAACGAGCGCTCGCTCTTGTTTGCTTGTTTTATCTCTGTGCTTGCGGCTAGTGAGACAGCAGGCGGACAGACAAGCAAACTCACGAGCACGCTTGTTTTAATTCGCGTGTGACTGGCAGACAGCAACACTTGTATCCGCTCCACGCCGCTTGCACTCTTGACGCACCCCAGCAAGATCTTAACAGCTCCAGAACTCACTAAAGATCTCCACGCACCCACAGATCTTGACACATTTCTTACCTTGTGATAGCGCTTTGCAACTAAGTGTATCGTGCGCGTTCAACCAAGCACTCTATTTCTACAACCACGACTTTCCCGCCCGCACCTGACGCGCCAGTTTGCACTATTGACGTGCCACCACGCAAAATCTTTGCACTTTTCCAAAATCCAACTACAAGATCCTCACCCTAAA
>CAUTXO010000012.1:0-36933 GCA_963542625.1 uncultured Helicobacteraceae bacterium
CGCTTGAATACAGCAAAACGCCCATACAATCCGCGCTAAGCACGCCCAGCGCCACACCGCGCGCAAAGGTGCTTATTGCTTGCTTTTTGCGGCTTTGCGTGTTTTGTAGATCCAAAAAATCGTCAGCGCTGTTGTGATAACGACGATACCATCTAAGTAAGTCATCTTTTACCCTTTTTGTGATTTGCCCTAATCCAAAAAAAATGCTAAAAACTCAAAAGAAATTATAGCCCCCGCCCGTTTGGGCGGGGTTTGTTTAGGCTATAAAAGCCCAAAAAATCTGCAAACTAAATAAACAATTTGCAGAAGTAATGCTATAATTCTAAGAATTTCTAACATTTTAAATCTCTCCTTTCACTAAAGGGTTGCACCCCTTTAGTGAAAATATTATATCCAGAAATCCAAACAAGACAAACACTCCCAAAGAACGCCAAAAAGCAAGATTTTTGTTGTTTTAAGCAGCTATGGCTGTTATACACGCTTTATCTTTGAAGTGCGTTGGCTAATGCAACACAATTACAAACCATTGCAAATATTTTAAGTGTAGATTAGAGCTGGCAGTTTGGAGACTGGGTAAATCATAAACACGACGCAAACACCCCCGCAAAAACGGGGGTATTGCAAAAAAATTTTAAAAGCGACAAGGCGATTATAACAAAAGTATTTTTTTAAAATCTAGCGTTTTTGGAAAAGTCTGGGGCAAAATGCGGGTCAAAAGCGCACCGTGGCTTAGATGGTTGCATTTTGGGGGCTGTGATTTTAGACGCTTGGTTTTTGCTGAGAAGATCTTGGTGGCAAAATATGTGGCACGCAAAAAATAGATAAACGCACAACGCTAGCTAACGTTTATATAGTAATGTGTAATTGTTACGAAAACCTCTCTGTGGCAGTGTTTAACTGGCGTGTGTGTGATTTTTTGTGTAATTTTAAGCAATTTTACGCATTCGCAAGGCTTAAAAAGCGGCGTAAAAGTAATAAAAAATGATTGCACCATTTCAACAAATGCATTCAAACGCCACTGGTATGCTTGGAGTGCGAATTAATTCTTTGGCTTAAGATCTCTTGTATTATATCCCCCCAAGAAATGCGGATTTTTTAAGATCTAGGACTAAGAGTAACAGCAAAAAATCAAAACAAAATCAACCAAACACAAGCGCAACACTAAAACATAATCAAACGCACACTTATCAAAAATGTAACAAAAACTAGCGCTTGACTTATCTATGAACTAACAGTTTTTAAGTTGCCGCTTGGATCTTTTGCAAGGCGCGCTTTTATAAAAATCCGTTTATTTAGCTTAAGCACCGTTGCGTAAGGCTGTAAAACAAAGCGCGCAGCCGCAAAGATCTACGTGCGTGTGGCGCGTGTTGCAGTTCAGCGCAGGGGCAAAATGGACTTTCATTGTGCGCCAAAGATCGTGCGCTTGTGTGGCACGCACGGCGCGTGGTGTGCGTGTGTGCGTGTGTGGTGTGGCGTGGCAAACCACCTAAAACCTATCGTTGCAGTAGTTTTCAAACTCGCACTGGGTGCATTTTGCCGGCGAGGCGCTTGAATACGGCATAACGCCCGTTTGAATAAGCCCTATTATCCTATCCGCAAGTGCTAAAACTTCTTGCTTATCCCCGCTCGTGACGCTCACGGGTACGGTCTTTGCGTTATCTTCATACAGCACAAAGCCAAGATTAAACTCCTTGCCGTAAAGATCCGCCGCTAGCATTCCGTAAGCAATGAGCTGCATTTTGTGAGATTTTGTGATTTTGCTGCCGTGAAGCTTGATTTCAACCGGATAAACGTTTGAGCGCGTTTGGATCAGGGCGTCGCAAATGCCGTAAAAGGGGTATCGCTCGCTCTCAAGATAAACGTTATTTTTAAAATCCGCGTCTTCTAAGCCAAAGCGCTTTAAAGTCCGGCGCTTGAAAAGCTCGCCCTGCCTTTTGTGGTGCGCCTGCCCTTCTTTTACCCAAACAGGGCTTTCGCTCGCAATGCCAAGTGTTTGCAAAAAATACACTATTCTAGGGCAAAAAATATACTGCCTAATTAAGTGGATCTGGAGCTTAAAAGTATTCAAAGTCCGTTTGCTTGAAGCTTTCTGCGTCGTAACCAAAGCCGTTTTTGGCAAGCTCATCTAAGCGCGCTCTGACGTAAAACGCCCTGTCTTTTGCCGCGCAATAACGCCTAAACAAATGTGGCAAGATCTTAAGCTCGGCTTGCTTTAGGCACCCGCAAAACACGGACTTTTGGATTGGCACAAGGCTAAGATCCTTTAGATCTTCGTATAAGCTTTTTCTATTTTTGTTGTCTTCTATGTCGTAGCTCACCACGACTTCAAAATAAAGCTGCACCGCCGCCTATCCACATCGCGCCTAAATTCAAACAAACCCCAGCCACCGCTACTGCACTTCCATTTCTTGCGTGAATTTGTCTTCGTAAAAGGTCTTGTTTAGCCGCGCGGTAACTAGTTTTAGATCCCGCAGGGCATTAGCAAAGCAGCTAGTCGCACCCGGGCTTGGCGTCATATTAAAAATAATTCCGTTGCCCGGGTTAATGGACGCCTCGCCTAGCATCAGGCGCTTTTCTTTTTTGTTTAGCACCTGCGGGCGCACGCCGCCAAAGCCGCTTGCGTATTCAATCTCGCTCTCACGCAAAGATGGGACGATTTTGCGCGCGTCTTTCAAGAACGCCTTTTTGTTGAAATACGGGATCTCAAAGATAAAATTGCGGAAGATGTAGTCGCGAATGTCCTTGTCTTTTAAAAGATCATAGAAGATCTTCGCAACGCTTCCGTCAAAATTTAGGGTGCGGAAAAAGTCTAGCACCGTGCCGCCGCGGTAGCGCTCAAGCTTTGGCAGCACCAGCGCCGTTGGCCCAAAGCGCGTGTAGCCATTAACTAAAATATCCGGGTCGCCGTGTAGCGCGGCAAAGGGGAGCTTTGGATTTTGCACCATATACACCTTGCCGTTTAGGATCTTTTTGGTGGTGATGTAAAAGCTACCAGCGATGGTGAGCGAGCCAAAGTCCTTGCCGTAGCCCATTTTGTGCGCTAAAAATAGGCTGTGCGCGCCCGCATCGACGACGACAAAATCCGCCGTGAAAACGCCTTGCTCTGAATTAAGGCGAAATGTGCCATCGCTTAGCTCTTTTATCTCATTTACGCGGGTATTGACGAAAAGATCTAACGTTTTGCCGTCTTCTTTTTTGGCGTTTTCAATCAGGCTTTCCGTCATTGCGCCGTAATTTACCGTCGTCCATTCGCCCTCGCTTCCGACGCCTACGATATTATCCGTGCGCTCCTTGCCGTCTGCGCCAAAGACGATTTTTGGCTCACGCGTTTTCAGCGCTTCTTTATCCCAAACTTGCAAGGCGGGGAAAAGCGTTTTAAAGCTTTCGTAGCGATCTAACATAAATTTTACTTCTTCATCGCCAACGCCTAGCGCCATTTTTTGGTGTGAAAAGATGATCTTATTTTGGTAGTTGTGGTTTAGGCAATAGCGCTCCACCATTTTGCCCGCGCGCCTTGTGATGGCCGCCTTTTCTACGGTGTAGTTCGTTTCTATATCGCCGAAGTGGATTGTTTGCGAGTTGCTACTGCCCGCGGAGTTTAAAAGCCCTAGCGCGTTGTATTTTTCTAGCACGGCAATGCGTTTTATGTCCGTGTAGCGCGCTAGTTCGTAAGCAAGCGCCGCGCCTGTTATGCCGCCGCCAACGACGATGACTTCGTAATGTTTTTCTGCCATTTTCGATCCTTGCGGGTTACTTTGCCAATTTCTCCCCGTCTTTTAGATAATTTTTATTGAGTAGCAAGCGCAAATTATCGGGCTTGTTAGAGACTTCTTCTATGCTTTTTAATTCATACACCGAGCCCTTGTGCGTAACGACGTGATTTGTGTAGCCATCAAGCAGGGCGCGGATCGCGTAATTAATGAATTCAAAGGCTTGCAAGCGGTCAAAAACCGTTGGGCTACCGCCGCGTTGGATATGCCCAAGCGTCGTTAGGCGCGATTCAATATCTAGCTCTTCTTCTAGCCATTTTGTTAGGTATTGCGCCTTGTTTGTGCCCTCAGCGACGATTGCCATAATGTAATGCCTGCCGTCGTCTAAATAGCCCTTTAGGCGTTTTTTTATGCTCTCATAATTAGGCTTGATCTCTGGGATCACGCATAGCTCAGCACCCGATGAGATAGCCGAAACAAGGGCTAGGTAACCGCTATCGCGCCCCATCGTTTCTATAACAAAGGCGCGTTTGAATGAATATGCTGTATCGCGCACGCTGTCAATGGACGTGCGGATAATATTTAGCGCCGTATCCACGCCAAGGCAGTAATCCGTGCCGTTTATGTCGTTGTCTATGGTCGCTGGAATGCCGATGAATGGGATCTTAAAATCGGCGTAAAATTGATTAAGCGCGCGGAAAGATCCGTCCCCGCCAAGCACCACAAGCTTATTTATTTTTTTTGCCTGTAAATTTTTAAACGCTATCTCGCGGTATTTGATGTCAAAGAAACGCTTTGATCTAGACGTGCGAAGCACCGTCCCCCCGCGGTGGATAATATCGGATACATCCGCTAGCGTGGCTTTTTTTATTTTATCGTCAATGAGCCCTTCTAGCCCGTCATACACCAAATAAGGCGTTTCTTTCTTCTCCAGTGAATACTCAACAAAGCGTTTAACGGCGGGGTTCATTCCCGCGCTGTCGCCACCTGATGTAATTACCGCAATTGACATTAGTGCTGCCCTATGTAAGTTGCCATATCCACAAGGCGGCTTGAGTATCCCCACTCGTTGTCATACCACGCGAGCACCTTTGCTAGCTTGCCATCGATGACTTGCGTTGTATCGGGCACGAAGATAGAGCTGTAAGTTGAGCCGATGAAGTCGCTTGAGACGCATTTGTCGTTATCCACTAAAATCAGCCCCTTAAATTCGCCCTTTGCCGCGTTTTCAAAGGCTTGGTTAATGCTTTCTACGCTAACGGATTTAGCCAAAGATACTGTAAGATCTACTACGCTGACATCAGGCGTTGGGACGCGCACCGCAAAGCCGTTTAGCTTGCCGTTTAGCTCAGGCAGCACCTTTCCTACAGCGCGCGCCGCACCGGTTGTCGTTGGGATCATATTAAGCGCCGCGGCTCTTGCACGCCTTAGATCTTTCTTGTGTTTGTTGTCTAGAATGTTTTGGTCGTTTGTGTAGCTGTGAATGGTCGTCATTAGGCCGCTTTCTATGCCAAACTCCCTGTGAAGCACTTTAGCAATTGGTGCTAGGCAGTTTGTGGTGCAGCTAGCGTTTGAAACAATGCGCTCGCCTTTATATTCCGTGTGATTAACGCCGATGACATACATTGGCGTATCGTCTTTTGCAGGCGCGCTCATCACAACCTTTTTTACGTATTTTAGGTAATCTTTTGCCTTTTCCGTCGTCAAAAACGCGCCCGTGCATTCAATCACAACGTCCGCGCCGTTAAAATCTATCTCGTTTATATCTTTTGTATTGCTAAGCAGCACGCTTTGATTGCCGATTTTCATTCGCTTGCCGTCATCTTCTAAATGCGCGTCAAAATAGCCGTGCACGCTGTCATAGCGCAAGATGTATTCCGCCATCTTAGGATCTGCTGCAATGTTAATTGCCACTAATTCCAAATCGTCTCGCTTTGAAACAATGCGCGTTACCACGCGTCCTATTCTGCCAAAGCCGTTGATCGCAACTTTTAATTTCATAAGTAACCTTTTTGTGTGATTTCGGCGGATAAGTTACATCATATTAGCTTAAAAAAACGGATCTAAGCGCCCCCGCCTTAGCTAGTTTTAAAGAGCGTATCTAGCTGCTTAAACTGCCCTATGCGGTAAAGTGCGAAGTCGTATTTCACGGGATCTAAAGGCTCAAACTCGCGCAATTTTTCCGTAAGCAAAAGGGCGGATTTTAGGTCGTAAGTTTTGCGCGCTAAAAGCCCGATTTTTTGCGAAACTTTGAACGTGTGCGTATCAAGCGGGATAATCAAATGCGCCGTGCTAATGCCGCTCCAAAGCCCAAGATCTACCCTATCCTTTCTCACCATCCAGCGCAAAAACATATTCCAACGCTTGTATGGCGAGTTAGTCCCCGCGCGCCCCACCAAAAAATCTAAGCCCTGCGTGCGTGGCAAGCGTGCGCGCAAAAGCTCAATGAGCGCAAAGATCCCGTCTAAGACGCTGTGCTCCTTATCGTAAGCAGCTTTGAAAACGTCTTTTAAAGAGTGCGTATCCTGCAAACGCCTAAGCGCGCAAAAGAATTCTTGCACGTCAAGGGGCGTTTGGAAGCGGTAATAATGCCCCGCAAACATCCGTTTTATCTGCGCTGGATCTTTAGTTAAAAAGGAAAAATCCACGCTTTGCAAAAACTTTACTATTAGCCGCGCGTTGCCATAGGCAAAGAGCGCGCAAACAAGTGCTGCGTATTCGCTTTGCTGCTGCCTTGCCACTAGGAGCGGGTCGGGCGCGCTAGCGTCAAAATCCGCATTATACGCGGCGTATTGCGCGTCTAGGATCTCCTTAATTTTACTCATCGCTAAAGATCTTTTGCGGCATTGTTACTATCCTTTTAATAATGTTTGCGGGGTAGCCCAGTATTTCTTGCGTTACTTTTGTGTTTATGATTGGCTTTCTAAGTGTGCCTTCGATTTTTAGCGTCGTGCCGATTGTTTTTTCTTTGTCTAGCAAGATGTAGCCAAACACGGGGATCTTGCTAATTAGATTGCTTAGATCTTTAATGGTATTCACGCTTAGGATTAAGTCTATTTTGTTTGTGTTTATATCCACCGTGCCTTGCCCGATGATGTCTGTATTTATGCCAATTAAGCGCAAGGTTTTAATGAAGATCACGCCGCGCGCGTAGTAAAAATCCACCACGCCTTCTTTGATCTCATAGCCCTCTTGCGTAAAGCCCGGGCTTTTAAAGCGGATAAGCGCTGGGACGGTGTTTAGGAGCGCTACGATATTCATCGCCGCCGCGCCTTCTTTTAGGTTGATGTTTTTTATCCTTGCTATGCCGTAGATCTCCTTTGTATCAAAAGCGCCGTTTGCCATTAGGCTAAGGCTGCCGCCGCCGTCTAAAACTTTGGACGAAAACAGCCCGCTAACGGTGCTTGCTGGCAAATTTTTCACGCTTAGCACAAAGCCATCGCCTTGCTTTTTGGCAAAGATCCTGCCGCCGCCGCTTTTGTAATCAATGGTCGTTAGGTGTTTGTCGTTAAAAATATAAAACCAATCAGATCTTAGAGTTTTGCTCTCGTAGCTTAGGTTTGTTTTAAAGCCCGTTATTTTTGTTTTTTTACCGCTGCCCACGCCGCCACCACCCTTGCTCTTTTCTAGGAGCTTGTAAAAATGTGTGATGTCAAGATCGGCGTTATTAATGTAGATCTCGTTTTGCGCGCTCGTTATTTTGGCGTTGATGGCGTTATTTAGCGCCACGCGCGCCGCGCCGCCTTTTTTGTCTATTCTGACGCTAAGATCTTGAACGTTTTTGCCGCCCCTAGATAAAAAACTCTTTTCATAGCTTAGATCTAGCCGTGATGCGAGCGCGCCTTTTTTGCCGCTAGCCTTTGCCGCGCCACCTTTTAGGCTTGCTTCTTTTAAAAACGGCGATAGCTCGATGAGCTTTTCTAGCCCCATTTTTAGCTCATAAGCCCCGTCTTTTAGCGCAAAATTCACATCAAGCGCGCTAGATCTAACGCTCAAGCCCCGCCGCCAGTCTATGATTAGATCTAGCCCCTTTTTTCTAAGATCCAAAAGGTAGGCGTCTAAAAAATCAAAGTCTTGAAAATACACGCTCGACGTGATTTGCTTGTTTTTGTAAAGCCCGTCCATTTTAAACGCCGCGTCTTCGTTTGCGCTAAGCGCCGCCACTGCGCTAGCTTGCACCTTTTGCCCCGTTTTTTCTATCGCTAGGCTCTTAAAAAACACGTCAAAGCCCTCAATCTGCGTCAGCGCGTTTTGTAGCTGTGCGCTAAGATCTATGCTCACGTCATCTCTTGCGGGGTTTATGAATACATCAACGCTAGCTCTGCTTGTGCCGCTTTGTTGGTCTATGCCAAGATCCACGTCATAAGCGCGCGCGATGTCAAAAAACGTCTTGTCTAGCATTTCTTGCGTTTTGGCGCTAACTTTTACTTGCGGCTCGTCACTAGAAATGCTGTCAATATCCACCGCTAGATCTAGCATTTTGCCCGCGTATGTAGATCCAGGCGCTTTGATATGGACGGCTTCATTTTTAATCAGCAAGCGCACAGCAGGCGAGAGCGCAGGCGGCAAGGCTTCATTAAACGTCGTTTCAACGTTATTAATCAAACCGTCGATGAAAAAATACTTCGTGTCAAAGTCGAGCGTGCCAAGATCTAAGCGCATATCAAGGGCTTTTAGGAAGTAGTCTTGCGAGCGCGGGAATTTGTAGATCCAGTCTTTTGTGATGCGGCTTAGCGGCTGAACTTCTATTATTTTTTTAATCGAGCTAGCATAGACGTTTCTAAAATGTGCTTCAAGCACGCCGCCAGCCGTGATAGATCCGCTAGCGTCGCCCCTTAGATCTAGGGCGCGGGCGGTGGCAAAAAAATCCAGCCGCTTGGCAAAAAAATCGTATTTTAAAATGGTGCTGTTGCTTGAATAATCAAAGTTTTTATACCGCAGTTTGGCGTCGTAAATAAAGGCTTCGGCGCGCTTTTGGCTCCCTTTTAGGTTTAGCCCTAGCTTGCCGTAAATGCTTTTTAGGTTAATTTGCCCGTCGTAGGTAAGATCTTTTAGGTTTAGGTTGATGTTGCCGCTTGAATTTATGCGGTAGTTTTTGTATCTAGCGCCGCCTAGCGCGATGTTTATGCTTGGCTCGTTCCAGCCGACTCTTAGCTTTACGTCTAGATCTTTAGATCTTACTTCAAGGTTATTGCCGTGAAAATTCACGCTGTAATGCTCGCCGCCAAGCTCAAGATCTGCTACTTCTATTTTGTCAAAAAAATACGAGATGAAAAACAGCCGCTTTGCAAGGCGGATCTTATCCACCGCGCCCGCACCGCTCGCGCCCGCATTTTGCGCCCCGTTTGATGGCAAAACAACGAGCTTATCAGCGCTAAGATCTATCTTGGAATTTAGCTTGGCTTGGATTTTATGGATTTGTATATTTCCGATCTGTATAATCTTGATTTCAAAACCAAAGAAAAGTGCAACGGTGATCATAACAGACGTCAAAAAAACGACCACAAACAAAACAAATATCGCGTTTCTTGCCGCTAGGATTGTCTTTTTTATCATAATTTCTTTGCTGTTTTACTTGAATTTACCCCAAGAAACAAAGCCCGTTGTTTTCATTCCTAAAGGATCTACAAAAAGTATTTTAGCGGATCTTAACAAAAAGGGTTACGACCTAAACGCGCTTGATTACTTGATTTTGCGCGCGCTTGGCTACCCGCAAAACGGCTGGCTAGATTTTAAGAGTGAGCGCATAACAAAGGGCGCGCTGCTATATTTTCTCCTGCATTCAAAGGCGGCGCTGCGTGAAGTTACGCTAATCCCGGGCGAGACGACCTACTTTGTGCTAAAGCAGCTCTCTGCAAGCTTTGGCTTAGATCTAAGGGCGCTTTTTTTTGAATATTACCGCCAAATTGACATTGACGAGGGCTTTTTTGCCCCCAATACGTATAAGATCCCGCTTGGAATTAGCGCAAGGGATCTAATCGCGCTTTTAAAAAAACACGCGCTGGATTTTCACGGATCTTTAGCGCGTGAGCTTTACGGTGCTTATGAGCCAGGGAAGTGGTTTAAGCTTGTTACGATGGCGTCTGTTGTTCAAAAAGAAGCAGCTAGCACGCAAGAAATGCCGCTTGTGGCATCTGTGATTAGCAACCGCTTGCGGATTGGAATGCCGCTGCAAATGGACGGCGCGCTAAATTACGGCCGCTTTTCGCACACAAAAATCACGCCGCAAATGATTAAAACAAACTCAAGCTCTTACAATACCTATAAAAATAAGGGGCTACCAAACGCGCCTGTGTGTCTCACAAGCCCTGAAGCAATCCGCGCGGCATTTGCGCCCGCGCAGACGGACTATTTATTTTTTGTGCGCACGGGCAAGCACGAGCACAGTTTTTCCAAAACTTTTGACGAGCACCGCAAAAATTTTGACCGCTTTAAATGAAAAAATTAGTATATTTACGCACAGTTTAGGAGTGAAAAATGAAAATTACTTGGACCAAAACAGACGAAGCGCCGCTGCTTGCTTCTTATTCTTTAGTGCCTATTGTTAGGGCGTTTTTAAAAACCGCTGGCATTGAGCTAGAAATTAAGGACATTTCTTTAGCGGGTAGGATCTTAGGCGAGTTTGGCGGAAAGCCTAAAGATCTTGACTGGCTAGGGCAAGAAGTTATGCGAGAGAGCGCAAACATCATCAAGCTGCCAAATATTTCCGCGAGTGTGCCGCAACTAAAAGCCGCCATTGCCGAGCTGCAAAAAAAGGGCTTTAGCGTGCCTGACTTTCCCGACGCGCCCGTTAGCGACCAAGAAAAAGACATCGCCGCTAGGTATAAAAAGATCTTAGGCTCGGCGGTTAATCCCGTTTTGCGTATGGGAAACTCTGACCGCCGCGCGCCAAATTCAGTAAAAAACTACGCCAAGGCGCACCCGCATTCAATGGGCGAGTGGCAAAAGGGCAGCCGCTCGGGCGTTTTCACTATGACAAGCGGGGATTTTAGGGCAAACGAGCAATCCGCGCTCATTCAAAACGATGGCACGCTCACAATCACGGCGCATTATGAAAACGGCGCTAGCGAGATCTTAGGCAAAAAGGCGGTTAAAAAAAATAGCATTGCCGACGCTACCTTTATGAGTATGAGCGCGCTTGAAGAGTTTTTAGAAGCCGCCGTGCAAGAAGCCGCCAAACGCGACGTGCTTTTTAGCCTGCATTTAAAAGCCACGATGATGAAAGCTAGCGATCCCGTTATTTTTGGCGCGGGCGTGCGGGTGTTTTATAAAAACGTCATCGCCAAACACGCAAAAACGCTCTTAGATCTTGGCGTGAATTTTAACAACGGGCTTGGGGATCTCTACGCTAAGGCTGCTGCGCCAGAATTTAGCCAGATCTTAGCCGACTTTGAAAACGAGCCAAAAAACCGCGCGCGTGTGGCGATGGTAAATGCCACAAAAACAAACTTCCACGTCCCAAGCGACGTGATTATAGACGCGTCAATGCCTGCTGCCATTCGCGCGGGTGGCAAGCAATGGGATAAAGACGGCGCACCGCACGACGCGCTTTTTGTAATTCCTGATAGCACCTACGCGCCGCTTTATGATGAAACGATTAAATACTGCCAAGAAACAGGCGCGCTAGATCCAGCCACGATGGGAAGCGTTAGCAATGTAGGGCTGATGGCAGAAAAGGCTGAAGAGTATGGCTCGCACCCGACGACCTTTGTTCTAAAAGCTCCCGCGCGCGTGGTGGTTACAAACGAAGCGGGCGATGAGATCTTCTCTAGCCGTCAAACGCAAGCGGGCGACATTTACCGTATGTGTTTTGTAACTGATACCGCCGTGAAAGATTGGGTGGCGCTTGCCGTGCGGCGTGCGCGTTCATCGCAAACAAAGGCGGTGTTTTGGCTAGATGATGACCGCGCGCATACACGCGTGCTTAAAGAACGCGTTTTGATGTATCTAAAGGAGCAAGACTTATCGGGCGTGGATCTAGAGATCTTAGGCACGGCGCAAGCGGCAAGGCTTAGTATCGAACGCGCGCGCGCAGGGCTTGATACGATCTCCGTAACGGGCAACGTGCTACGCGATTACAATACAGATCTTTACCCTATTTTAGAAGTTGGCACGAGCGCAAAAATGCTTTCAATCGTCCCGCTCATCGCAGGTGGTGGGCTGTATGAAACGGGCGCGGGCGGTAGTGCGCCGCGGCTTGTTACGCAGCTTTTAGAGGAAAATCACTTGCGTTGGGATTCTTTGGGCGAGTTTTTAGCCCTTGCGCCATCGCTAGAGCAAGCAAGCACAGCGGGTAATTCTAAGGCTAGCGTGCTGGCAAAGTGCTTAGATCTTGCCACGCAGGATCTCCTAAATGCCGACAAAGCGCCAAAGAAAAACGCGGGCGAGCTAGACAACCGCGGCAGCCATTTTTACCTTGCGCTTTACTGGGCGAAGCATTTAGCCGAGCAGACCCAAGACGCAGATCTAAGGGGCATTTTTGCGGGTGTCTCAAAGCAGCTTGCGGCAAATGAAGCGCAGATCGTTGGCGAGCTAAACGCCGTGCAAGGGGAGCCAGCAGATCTTGGCGGGTATTATTTGCCAGATGACGCGCTAACAGAAGCCGTTATGCGCCCAAGTGCAACTTTTAATACAATAATAAACGACCTTTAAAAGGAGAAAGAATGGATCAAAAAACAAAAATAAGTGTGTATGGCGCGGGGAATGTTGGCGCGACGCTTGCGTTTTTGCTAGGCGAGCAGGCGCTAGCCGATGAGGTGGTGGTTATTGATATAGAAGAAAATATCGCGCAGGGCAAGGGGCTAGACATTCAAGAAGCAATGCCGATTTTTAAAAGTAGCGCAAGTGTAAGGGGCGCTAAAGATCCAAAGGAGATTGAAGGCAGCGCCATTGTGGTAATCACAGCGGGCTTTCCTAGGAAGCCTGGTATGAGTAGGGATGACTTGCTCCTAACGAACAAAAAGATCGTGTGGGATATAGGGCAGGATATTAAAAAATACGCGCCGGGGGCTATCGTAATTGTGGTAACAAACCCGCTTGATGCGATGACTTACGTTGCGCTAAAATCAACGGGCTTTGCCAGAAGCCGCGTTATTGGAATGGGCGGGATCTTAGACTCAGCGCGAATGTCAGCTTTTATTAGAGAAAAAATCGGCAACGGGCATTATGAAATTTCAACGGCGGTTTTAGGCGGCCACGGGGATCTTATGGTGCCGCTTATTAATTATTGCAAAATTTCAGGCAAGCCGCTTGGCGACTTTTTAAGCAAGGGCGATATTGACGCCATCGTCGAGCGCACAAAAAATGGCGGCGCGGAGATCGTTGGCTACCTAAAAACAGGCTCGGCTTATTACGCGCCCGCGTCGTCGGTCGTGCTTATGTGCAAAAGCATTCTAGGCGACGAGCAAAAGGTCTATCCGTGCAGCGTAATGCTAGAGGGCGAATACGGCGCGAGCGATACCGTCGGCGGCGTTATGGTCTCTCTTGGCATTAACGGCGTAGAAAAAATCGTAGAAATTGAGCTTGGCGCGGACGAAAAGGCGGCGTTTGAGGCGTCTGTAAATAAAACAAAACAAATGATAGAAGTGGTAAGGAATTAATATGGATTTTAGAATAGAAAAAGACACAATGGGCGAGATGAAAGTCCCAAACGACAAATACTGGGCGGCGCAAACGCAAAGAAGCTATGAAAATTTTAAAATCGGCGAAGAAAAAATGCCGCGTAAAATCATCGAAGCCTTTGCCTACCTAAAAAAGGCTTGCGCCATTGCGAATTTTGACTTAGAGCGCCTAAGCCAAGAGAAAAAAGACGCCATAAGCACCGCGTGCGATGAGGTCCTAAGCGGCAAGCTAGATGGCAACTTCCCGCTTGTGGTGTGGCAAACGGGCAGCGGAACGCAATCTAATATGAACGTCAATGAAGTTTTAGCCAACCGCGCCACCGAGATCTTAGGTAAGGATTTCCGCACAGAAAAGCTAGTCCATCCAAACGATGACGTCAATAAAGGTCAAAGCTCAAACGACACCTACCCAACCGCGATGAGAATTGCCTTTGTGATTGAAGTGGTGAATAATCTTATCCCCGCGATTAAAAAGCTAAGATCCACGCTTGATGAAAAGTCAAAGCGCTTTGAAAATCTTGTAAAGATCGGGCGCACGCACCTAATGGACGCCACGCCGCTGACGCTAGGGCAAGAGATAAGCGGCTACGTTTTTATGCTGGATAAGTCGCTAAGCCAGATTCTAAAGGCGGTTGATGACTTGCAAGAGCTAGCAATCGGCGGCACGGCTGTTGGCACGGGGATCAACTCTCATCCCAATTGCTCTAATATGGTAAGCGAGATCTTAAATAAGATCTGCCCGCAAAATTACGGCTTTAGATCTCATCCAAATAAATTCCACTCCCTAACAAGCCACGATGGCGAGGTTTTTCTAAGCGGCGCGCTAAAAGGGCTAGCGGCAAACCTAATGAAAATGGCAAACGACATTCGCTGGCTCTCATCTGGCCCACGTTGCGGCATTGGCGAGCTTAGTATCCCCGCAAATGAGCCTGGCAGCTCCATTATGCCCGGCAAGGTTAATCCAACGCAAGCCGAGCAAGTTACAATGGTAGCCGTGCAGGTAATGGGAAATGACGCCGCCATAGGCTTTGCCGCAAGCCAAGGCAACTTTGAGCTAAACGTGTTTAAGCCCGTTATTGCCTACAACCTTTTGCAGTCAATCAAGCTCCTTGCGGACAGTATGTATAGCTTTAACGACAATTGCGCGGTAGGGCTTGAAGCAAACGAAAAGGTCATTAAAAAATTCTTAAACGAGTCGCTTATGCTAGTTACGGCGCTTAACCCGCACATCGGCTACGAAAAGGCGGCAAAAATCGCCAAAACCGCACACGAAAACGGGACGACGCTAAAAGAAGAAGCGATTAACTTAGGCTTTTTAACCGAAGAAGAATTTAATATGTTCGTCGTCCCTGAGAATATGATAAAACCAAAGGAATAGCTTGAATATACACGAATACCAAGCAAAGGGTATTTTTGAGAGTATGGGCTTGCCAACGGCGGGCGGTATGGTTGCCTTTAGCGTTGATGAAGCAATGGACGCGGCTAAAGCGCTAGGCGGGCGCGCGTGGGCTGTTAAGGCGCAGATCCACGCGGGCGGGCGCGGGCTTGGCGGGGGAGTGAAAATCGCGCATTCGGTTGAAGAAGTGGGCGAATATGCCGCTAAGATCTTGGGTATGCAGCTAATCACCGCGCAAACGCCGCCTGAGGGCAAAAAGGTGCTAAAGCTTTATATAGAGCGGGGCGTGGAGATTAAGCGCGAGCTGTATCTTTGCGTGCTGATGGATAGGACGGCTGAAATGCCCGTTATGCTAGCCTCAGGCTTTGGCGGCAGCCGCATTGAAGAAACGGCGCTTGCTATGCCGCAAGAAATTTTGAAAGTGCATATAGACCCGCTCATTGGCTTTAAGCCCTACCACGCGCGCGAGCTAGGCTTTGGGCTGGGGCTAGAAAAGGACGAGACCGCGGCGTTTTATAACTTTGCCAAAACGCTTTACGATGTTTTTGTGGCAAAAGACGCGGATCTTATAGAGATAAACCCGCTTGTTAAAACCGCTAGCGGGGCGTTTTTGGCGCTTGATGCAAAGATTAGCTTTGATGATAACGCGCTTTTTCGCCATCCAGAGATCGCGGCGCTAAGGGATCTAAGCGAAGAAGAGCCGATAGAAGCGCTGGCAAAAATAGCGAACATTTCTTACATCAAGCTAGATGGCAACGTTGGTTGTATGGTAAATGGCGCGGGGCTTGCGATGGCGACGATGGATATTATCAAGCACGAGGGCGGGCAGCCGGCGAATTTTTTAGACGTGGGCGGCGGCGCGGATAAAAACACCGTTGCCAAGGGGCTTGAGATAATCTTAAAAGATCCTAACGTTAAGGCTATTTTTGTGAATATTTTTGGCGGGATTGTGCGTTGCGACCGCGTGGCAAACGGCATTGTAGAAGCAGCAAGGCTCATAAACATAGCCGTCCCCGTCGTCATCAGGCTTGATGGGACAAACGTTCAAGAAGCAAGAGAGATCCTAAGCGGGGCGAATTTGCAGAACCTTATTGTGGCAAGCAGCCTAGAAGACGGCGCAAAAAAGGCCGTTCTTGCCGCGCGCGGTGGCGTTTAGGAGAGCGTATGGCAATTTTAATCGACAAACATACAAAAGTAATCGTGCAGGGCTTTACGGGCAAAGAAGCGACCTTCCACGCGCAGCAGTGTATGGATTATGGCACGCTCATTGTGGGCGGCGTTACGCCTACTAAGGGCGGGCAAACGCACCTAGGCAAGCCCGTTTTTAACACAGTGCGTGAAGCCGCCAGCGCAACGGGCGCGGACGTGAGCTTAATTTTTGTCCCGCCGTCTTTTGCTAGCGACGCTATTATGGAAGCCGCCAGCGCGGGCATAAAGCTTGCCGTGATTATTACCGAGGGCTTGCCAGTGCGCGATATGATGCTTGCCAAAGCCTACGCCGTGCAAAAAAATATGATGATAGTTGGGCCAAATTGTCCCGGGATCATTACGGCTGGCGAATGTAAGCTAGGCATAATGCCCGGCAATGTTTTCAAAAAGGGCGCGGTTGGGCTTATTTCAAAATCTGGCACGCTCACCTATGAAGCGGCAAATCAGATAGCGCAAGAAGGGCAGGGCATTACCACGGCGGTTGGCATTGGCGGAGATCCTATCATCGGGCTTGGTTATATGGAGCTTTTGGCGATGTTTGAGCGCGACGCGCAGACAAAATGCATCGTGCTAATTGGCGAGATAGGTGGCGAGCTTGAGATCCAAGCGGCGGATTTTATAAAGGCGAATGTTACAAAGCCCGTGATTGCGTTTATCGCGGGGCAAAGCGCGCCAAAGGGCAAGCGTATGGGGCACGCGGGCGCGATTATAAACGGCTTTAGCAGCTGTGCGGAGCAAAAAATGCAAGCGCTAGAGAGCGCGGGCGTGCTTGTTGTAAAAAGCCCCGCTGACATCGGCAAGGCCGTCAAGAAAGTCCTTGGTTAGGGGTGGCTAGATCTTGCGCCAGATCTAAGCGGGGATTTAAGCGCAGGTCTGACGTGAGATCTAGCCAAAGATCTAAGCTGGGATCCGAGCACAGATCTAGTGTAAGAACCGCGTTTAGATCTAAGCCAAAGCCTAGCGTAAGCCACGGTTAAGATCCCGCACAAGATCTAAACAAAGATCTAAGCGGGGATTTAGCTTAAGATCTAGGGCAAGATCTATTGAAAGATCCAACCCAAGATCTAGCCAAGCAGGCACGGCACTTTAAAAAGCTAACACAAATGCCAACAAGATCTAGCAAAAAACTGGCGCAAGATCTATTGAAAGATCCAACCCAAGATCTAGCCAAAGATCTAAGCGCAGATCTAGGGCAAGTCTGGCGCAAGATCTAAACCAAGATCTAAAAGGTTCTAGCCACTCAAAATGCGTAGGATCTAACGCGGATCCAGTTAATGTCTGGCGTAAGATCCAAGTAAGGATCCAACCTAACAAGATCTAGCGTAAAGTTGGCATTAGATCCACGTGGCGGGTGTATCCGCGCGCTAAAGAGTAAAGATCTGCCCAAGATCCATTGCTGTGCAAAACAAACACAAGTACTTGGCAAACCGCGCGCGCAAAATAACCGCAGCCGCCTAGCAAAACCGCGCGCACAGACCGCGCGCAAACGGCACCGCCACGCAAAGTGCAGCACAAGCCACTATAAACGCGTGTGATTTTTAAAGCCTTGCATTAGTTTAACAGCGCTGTTATTATAATTAAAAGTAAAACGTTAAACATTTTAAAAACTTATAATTTTGCGCAAAATGCCGTTCGCATAAAAACGCGAATAAAGACTTTTTAACTCTTATTTTAAATGTTTTATCGGGTATTCGGCGTTTTATTTTCTTTTTGATAGTTTATTTTACAAATTAATTATTTTTTATATTAAGCCGCCGATTTCTTAAGGAAAATGTAATTTTCTTTGGAGTAACATCGGCGCGTAGGTTCGTTAATTTTTGAAGGAGGTTGTACATGCAGTCAGCTAGTGCTGTTCAGTACGATTATTCGGTCGCCAAGCTTTTTACCCTCACGATGGTAATTTTTGGTATTATCGGTATGGTTATAGGTGTGCTTATCGCATTACAGTTGGCATTTCCCGCGCTTAACCTAACAAACGTTTTGGGTGAATACGGGACTTTTGGTCGCTTAAGGCCGCTACACACCAACGGAATTATCTATGGTTTTACTCTTAGCGGAATTTGGGCTACTTGGTATTACGTATCTCAAAGGGTGCTTAAGATCTCACTAAACGAATTCCCGTTTTTGCGTTTCCTTTCGCTGCTACATTTCTGGATTTATGCGGTGGTGATGCTGCTTGCTGTTGTTACGCTGTGGATGGGGATCTCTCAATCTAAAGAATACGTTCAGCTAGCGTGGCCTATTGACGTGCTAGTCGTTGTGCTTTGGGTCGTTTGGGGAATGCAGATGTTTGGAATGCTCGGCGCTAGAAGAGAAAAGGTCATATATATTTCTATTTGGTATTACATCTCCGTGTTTTTAGCCATCGCGATGCTGTATCTTTTCAACAATATGGCAGTGCCAACGTCTTTGGTTAGCGGCGCTGGATCTTTTTGGCATTCTGTTTCTATGTATTCAGGGACAAACGACGCGCTCGTGCAATGGTGGTTCGGACACAACGCGGTTGCCTTTGTTTTCACAGCGGCTATTATCGCGGTTATTTATTACTTTTTGCCTAAAGAATCAGGCCAGCCCGTGTTTTCTTACAAGCTCTCGCTTTATTCGTTTTGGAGCTTGATGTTTGTGTATTTGTGGGCGGGCGGACACCACCTTGTTTATTCAACCGTGCCAGACTGGATGCAAACAATGGGAAGCGTGTTTTCAATAGTGCTTATTTTGCCTTCTTGGGGAACGGCTATTAATATGCTTTTAACGCTCAAAGGGCAATGGCATCAGATCTCAGAAAACCCCGTTATCAAATTGCTTGTGCTTTCTTCAACATTCTATATGTTTGCGACGATAGAAGGTCCTATCCAATCTATTAAATCTGTTAATGCTCTTGCGCACTTTACGGATTGGATCGTAGGCCACGTTCACGACGGTGTTTTGGGTTGGGTTACATTCACCATTATGGCAGCTACTTACCATATGATGCCACGTATGTTCGGCAAGAAGATCTTTTCAAAATCCTTGTTTGAAATACAATTTTGGATCCAAACAATAGGCATCGTGCTTTATTTTAGTAGTATGTGGATCGCGGGTATTACACAAGGGCTTATGTGGCGCGCTACGGATCAATACGGAAGCCTTGCGTATTCATTCATCGATACAGTCAATGCACTTCACCCGTATTTCATTATTCGCGGGCTTGGCGGGCTTTTGTATTTGATTGGATTTTTTATGTTTTCTTATAATATTTACAAAACTTGGACGGCGGGCGAGCCTGTTGATGAAAGCTTTAAGCAAGGTTCTCCAAACGCAACGCCAATGTCTAATTAAAAGGAAGCACAATGTTTAAATTTTTAGAAAAAAATCCATTTTTCTTTACGGTGTTTTTGTTTATCGTTGTGGCTTTTGCGGGGCTTGTTGAGATCTTGCCAGGTTTTGCGCAAGCGTCAAGACCAGTTGCGGATACAAAGCCATACACCGTTTTAGAGCTAGCAGGCAAGAATATTTACGTAAAAGAAAACTGTATGTCTTGTCATTCGCAGCTTGTTAGGCCGTTTAAATCAGAAACAGATAGATACGGAATGTATTCCCTATCTGGTGAATACGCTTACGACCGCCCGTTTTTGTGGGGATCTAAGCGCACAGGCCCTGATTTGCACCGCGTTGGCAATTACCGCACGACCGACTGGCACGAAAACCATATGCTAGATCCATCAGCCATCGTGCCCGGATCTGTAATGCCGCGATACCCTTGGCTTTTTGATAAGTCGGCAGATCTAAACACCGCATATGCCGAAGCCGTTACCGTTAAAACGGTTTTTAACACTCCTTACGATGTGGAAGGAATGCCATCTATCGGCGCTAGCTTTGAAGATTCTAAGAAAATTATGCTAGAAGAAGCCGCTGGTATTGTCGAAGATATGAAAGACGAGCGCGTAAAAGAAGCGTATAAAAACGGCGAGATCAAAGAGATCGTCGCGCTTATTGCGTATTTAAACAGGTTAAAGTAAGGAAATCTATGCAGTTTCAAGAGATAGTCGGTTATTTGTATGTGTTTGGCATTGTGGCTTGCGTGATATTTTTGTATTGGTATATATATTTTTTGCATACGGACAAAAGGCGCGGCGAAGATTACGAAAAATACTCCCGACTTGCTCTTGATGACGATAGGTTAGATAAGAACTTTATAGAAAAAAATGAAAAAAGGGTAACTAATGATTGAGAGTCTCTTTGGAGGATCTAACGAGATAATAAACATACTCGGTGCGGCTGGGTTTTTCGTCGTCGTTGCCGTAACGGCTTGGGTATTATTCGTTTATGTCCGCGCTATTAAGAATACAAAATCAGAAGGTGAGTTAGCAGAAGAAAATTGGGACGGTATCGGCGAATACAAAAACCCGCTTCCCTTTGGCTGGGCGGTGATTTTCGTCGGCGTGATAATTTGGACTATATGGTATTGGTTGCTTGGCTACCCAACAAACGCTTACTCACAAATAGGCGAGTGGAATCAAGAAAACAACGAGCACAAGGCAAAGTTTGAAGAAACTTGGCACGATCCTGATGAATACACGCTAAAAGCAATGGGTGAGTCGATTTTCATCGCCAAGTGTTCGCCCTGCCACGGAAACACAGCAGATGGCTTAGACGGCAAGGCGGCAAATTTGGAGCAATACGGGCATAAAGCGCACATCGCGTATGTAATTAAAAACGGATCTAAGGGCTTGGATTATCCCGGCGGAGAGATGCCGCCATACGGTGGTATGGAAAAAATAGATGATAACGACGTTGAACTAATAGCCGATTACGTTGCTGGTGGCTTAAAAGCAGAGGGCAATTCAAAAGATCTATATATGGCAAATTGTGCCGCTTGCCACGGAGATGATGGCAAAGGAATGGAAGGCGCCTTCCCAGATCTTACAGTTTATGGCACGGTTGATTACGCCATAAGCGCCATTAAGCAAGGCAAAAAGGGCTTCATCGGTCATATGCCGTCTTTCACCAAAGAAGGCACGCTAACCGACATTCAATACAAGGCGGTGGCAAATTATATTTTGTCTATCGGTCAAACGGAGGAATAAACTATGAACGGGACTTTTGGAATAAACGGAATAACGGGCTACTTGGTGGCAGTTGTTTTGCTTTTGTCTATTCTTGGTGGTTTGAGTTATTTAGGGATAGTTACACAACAGCATTCAGCGGTAAATCCGTATGTAATAAGCGGATCTAAGGTGGCAGATCCTAAAACAAAAGAAGACGTTTGGGCGAATTTGCAAGAAGTTAAGATGATCTCCGATGATCCTGCCGACACGCAAAGACGCGTAATTAACGTTAAATAAGGAGATTTTATGTTGGACTATGCAATTGCAGTTGGTATGGTTTTTTTAGCCGGTTTATCAGTTTGGTTGGTAGTTAGCGATAATATCCTTTTCATAGGCTAATTTGCACTCCCCGCACGGTTTGCCGGCGCGGGGATTTAACAACAAGGTGTGTTTTGTATAAAATTTTTTTCTTATTTATCTTGAGTGTTTCTTTAAATGCTTCTGTGAGCGCCGCTTTTGTGAATGATCCGCAGGGCGTTTTGCTACCTAAGGCTTCTGAAAAAATAAACGAAATGAGCTTGGAGCTGTATCAAAAAACAGGTCTTACCGCTTATTTAAATGTATATAAAAAATTGCCAAGCGGGCAAACAATCACGACCGTTGGCAAGGCGCGTGCAGCTGATTTTAATTCAAGCTTTGTTTTGATTAGCTTTAGCTCAGACGACAGGCAGGTAGATCTTATCTCATCTACTGATTTGCAAAGCGTCATAAACAAAGACGAGATCCTAGACGAATACATAATCCCCATTCTAGTTTCTCAAGACAAAAAAACCAGCTTGCAGCAAAAATATTCAGCCGGGCTTTTAAACGGAATGGCGGAGACGGTTGATAAGCTTGCCGCGCACAAAAACATCACGCTAACAACGTCAATAGGCAGCGAGAGTAAGGATTTTTACGACGGCTTGTTGGTGCTAATTAAAATTATGCTCGTCGTAACAATACTTGCCATTGGTTACGCGTGGCTAAAGAGAAAACAATGAAAACTAAAAAAGATTTTTTATTTGTAATATTTTTCATATTGTCCGTTTTTGCGCTTGGAATGTTTGGCATTTTGTATATTTCTATCAAATACGTTCCGACGAACAAAGAAAATATAATGCTAAACGACTACCATTTTGTAGATAAAAACTACAATTTGCTGGACGAAAAGCAAAAATCATTCACGCAAAAATACGCCTTTGCCTTTGATTTTAAAAAAATTTCTAACGAAACCTTTGAAGTTTCTAAGGCAAACAAGCAGCGCAAAGAGTATTTTCACGAGCTTAGGCTTGGCAAAAATAGCTTTAGCTTTAGCGTTAAGGATCTAAGCCGCGGCGAATACATCGCAGCAGATCTTGTAGAGCTTTTGCTAACACGCTTTGAAACAAACGACTTTGATAAGCCGTTAAAATTCAAGCAGCAAGACGACAAAACCTACGTTACAGACGATTTTGAGATAGAAAAATCCGGCAGGTGGAAGATCATCGCAAAAGTTAGTGTAGGCAAGGACACGGGCATTTTTGAATACGCAACCTTCGCAAAATGAACTTTTTATCTTTACCACTTCAAGAAAAAAAAGGCTTTTTCTAAGACAAGCAGAAGGTTTGCCGCCAAAGGCGCTGACAATCGGCGAGTTTATCAAAAGAGCCGTTTATATAGACGGCTACTCTTTTGCCGATGACGCCACAAAAAAGCTTCTCCTAAGCCGCGCGAGCAATTTTAGGCATTTTGCAAATCTTGGCGTGCCGACTTCCTTTCTAAAATTCCTAAAAAACAGCAGCTTTTTCTTTGGTTTTTTTAACGAGCTTGCCTTTGAAAACGTTGAAATAGACGTGCTAAGAGAGAGCGACACTTACCAAGATTACGAAGAACACTTGCAAATACTAAAGAAGCTCAAAGCAAATTACGAAGATCTGCTAGAGCAGGGTAAGTTGATAGATACAGTCAATTTAACAAAAAAGTTTCGCATTAATGCGGACTATTTAGGATCCTTTAGCGCCATTTACGTCATTTACGACGGCTATTTAAACAGCTTTGAAAAGAGCATTTTTGAAGCGGCGGCAAAAATAACAAAGACCGTTTTTGAGCTTGAGCTAAGCCCATACGACAAAAAACTTCTTGATCTTTTTGCTTTCAAACTCAATCTGTCACACAAAGAGACCTTAGATCTAAGCGCAAAAAGCCAAAGATCCAAGCCCAAAAGCGCGGCAAAAATCAGCGCAAAATTGTATAGCGCAAGCACGCAGCTAGAGCAGATCTCACACCTAAAAGACGCCGCTTGGGATATGATAGAGCGTGGCATAAAACCGCAAAACATCGTCGTCGTGCTTGCTGATGAGAGCTTCGCGCAAACGCTTAAGATCTTTGACAACGAGCTAAACTTCAATTTTGCCGGCGGCATTAGCTTTGCGCGCACTAAGATCTACAAATACCTAGACGCCATCGCGCGCTACAAGGCAGCGCCAAACGCTTTTAACGCTCAAAGGCTTAAGCATTACAAAGACGAGCACCAAGCCGTTTTTTTAGATGGCTGGGATAAAAAGGCGCGGGATTTCACAAAGGTTTTTGACAAATTGCGCGTCCAAGATCCAAGCCAGCGCCAGATTTTTAAAAATCAGCTTTTTAGCCTTAAGAAGATCCTTAGCGCGGGCGATCTTAAGCTTTCTGAATTTTTTGACCTGCTGCTAGGCGCTTTGGCGGGGCAAAAGCTAGACCACACCGGCGGCGGCAAAATAACCGTAACGGGCATTTTAGAGACTAGGCAGCTTGAGTTTGAGGGCGTCATTGTGCTTGATTTTAGCGACGCTTGCGTGCCGAAAAATAGCGTCAAAGATCTTTTCATCACGTCAAATATCAGACAGCGCACCGGGCTAAACACAAGCCAAGACCGGCAAAACTACCAAAAATCCCTTTACTACAAACTCTTTGCCGGCGCCCGCGCGCTAAGCATTATCTTCACGCAAAACGACGAAACAAGGCAAAGCAACTTCATAAGGCTTTTAGGCATTGCCGAGTTGCCGTTTAAAAGGCGGCTTTTCCCACTTTTTGCTAGCGCGCCTAGCCGCTCCGCCACGCCACCGGGCGAAATCGCGCTAGATGTGGATCTAGCCGCGCAACCTGTGAGCCCTAAAAAACTCTCTACCTACCTAGCTTGCAAGCGGAAATTTTATTTTTACTACATCAAAAAATTGCGCCACGAAGATCCAAGCGACGCGGCGGCTTTGGGCTCTGGCATACACGGCTTGCTAGAGCGGCTATACGCGCAAAAGGGCTTTTTTGCGTCCCTTGAAGAGCTAGAGCGCAAATTTTTACAAGAATTAAGCGCCACGAGCTTTGATGACATACGCCAAGAGTTTGAGTTTAAGGTTTGGCGCGGGCGGTTTCGCAAATTTTTGCGGCAAGAGTTTGCGCGTTTTGAGAGTGGTTTTAGGGTGGAAAAAACGGAAGCGCCGGTGGATTTTGAGTATGCCGGCATAAAATTTACCGGCAAGGCAGACCGCGTGGATAGGCTTGGCGCGGAGCTTTACGTCCTTGACTACAAAACCGGAAATTACGAGCACCTAAAAAAGCCGGGCGATGCCACACGCGAATTTTCATTGCTAATATACGGGCTAGCCTTTGGCACCAAAAACGTAGGGATCTACGACCTAAAATCATCGCTTGTGAAAATGGACGAATATTTTGACGAACGCCTAGAGCTTTTTAAACAAGCGCTTGAAAGCTACCGCGCCCTGCGCCAGAACTTTGAACTCACCCAAGATCTAAGCGTTTGCACCTATTGCCAATACAAAAACATTTGCAAAAGGTAATGCCACTAGCGCTTAGATCTTACTTAGATCTTGGCTTGTTTTAAGCCGCCTGTAATAAAATTTACGCACTTCATTTAAAGGAAAAATATGAAAAAAATCTTATTAGTTGCACTTATGGTGTGCTTGCAAGCCGTGCAAGCGGATTCATTTTTTAGCGCGCTGGGGGGGGGGGCGATAATATAATTCCCCGCTCTAAATACTTCTTGGATAAAAACGGCCCAATTTTAGACATTGGCGTAGGTTACGCGTCCGTTGAGCGGACTATCAAAACCGCGCTTTTTCTAGAGCAGAAAAAATTCATCGGTTTTCCCTTTCACTTTAGCGTCGGCTATAAATTTAGAAAATTTATTGTATCTGTTACTTCAACATCTGGCACTTTGAATTATTACGAGGGAAATTCCGATGAGCCAACGGATAGTATGAAAATTAACAGTCTTGGCGGGTTTTTGAATTTTGATGGATTGATTGGCGATCGTGATGCTTTTGGGATCTTTGGGCTTGGGGTTGCTAACTATGGGCTTCAATACAAAGACGAGAAAATGTTTGATGGCGGCTTAGTTTTGCGCTCTGGTTTTGGCTCGGCAGTGCCGCTGTGGTATGAGGACGGCTACCTTTTATCTACTGTTTTGGTGAAAGTAGGGCTTGGCGATATGAAATACGAATTTAAGAGCTTTCCGCGAGTTGATATTAGGTTAAGTAATTTTTTCGCGTTTGAAAGCAGCTTCGGCATTGCGTTTTAGGTTGCGCTTTCTGTATAGCTCAAGATCTTGGAGCTAGTAAGGGTGCAGATCTTGGTGCTGGCGCGCGCTTCATTAGTGCGGTTGTAAGGCTAAGCGTGGCGCAAGATCTAAGCGGACAGCTGAAGCCAAAGATCCAAGCGTCGGCTTAGAGTTTTACATTCCGCTCGGATCTAAGCTAGCGTTTACAAGCGCGTAAGGTGCAACAAGTAGCGGCGCTATGATCTTGCTAGATCTAACAGCCAGGCAGGGGGGCAAAGCCATACAAAGCTAAGCTCCTAAAAATTAAAACATTAAAGCCACGCCATATTTTTTAAACGGTACAGGCTCAAGATCTTGGCAAGATCTTAGAGTTAGCAAAGCGCAGATCTGAAGCGGCATTAAGTTCTGTGGTAGATAGCGCCGGATAGGATCTATAGGATCTTGCAAGATCTAACAACCAGCAAGGGCGTAGATCTTGAGCGCGTTACTTAGCGGATCTAGACCAAAACCAAGCGGCGGCAGAGCCTGAAATATTATGCCAAATGCTAAAGATTGCGCCCGGAAGCGCGCTAACGGGGGCAAAGTATTTAAGTGCCAGCGCCACGGCAAGCCCGGAATTTTGCATTCCGACTTCTATGGCAACGGTTTTGCAAGTTTTTTGGTCGTAACCAAACCACTTGGCGGCGTAGTAGCCGCTTATTAGCCCGGCTAGGTTGTGAAGGATCACAGCTAGTGTTACGCTAGCGCCAACGGCGGCGATTTTTTCTTGATTGAGCCCAAAAATTACCGCTATGATGATGGTAATGCTTAAAATGGAGATGACGGCTAGGACGTCGCTAAACTTTTTCACGACATCTGCAAAAAAATAATTCACGGCAAGCCCGGCGGCAACGGGCACGACGACGATTTTTAAAATGCTTAGTAGCATACTCGCCATATCCACCGGGACGCTTTGGCTAAGGTAGGCAAACGTTAGAAGTGGCGTGGCAAAAACGGCTAGGAATGTTGAAGCCACCGTTAGCGTTATGGATAGCGCCACGTCTGCTTTGGCGATGTAGGCGATGACGTTTGACGCCGTCCCGCCCGATACCGCGCCAACTAGCACCATACCGACGGTTAGCTCGCTTGAGAGATCTAGCGCCTTTGAGATGGCAAAAGCAGCAAGCGGCATAACGAAAAATTGCACGGCAAGCGTGATGGCTATTATCTTTGGCGTTTTTAGGACGCGCTTAAAATCCGCCGGCGTGAGCGTGACGCCCATACAAAACATAATGAGCGTTAAAAACGGCACGATGTATGACTTAAGCGGCGTGACGGTTGCTGGGTAAAAATACGCCAGCGTGCTTGTTGCGATGATGAGTAGCGGGAAAATTGAAGTCATTTTTTTCATTTGGATCCTTGCGGTTATTCTTCGCCGATTTTTACAAAGCGCTTTGAATGCACTTTGTAAATTTTCGTCTTGTAAATTAGCGAGTTGTTAAACATTTCTATGTTGAAAGTCTTGCTTCTTGATGAAAAATCCCTTTTGCTCCTTTGCAAGATGATGTCCGTCATCACGGTTGATGAATACACCACCCAGTCGAAGGCTATGTCGTTATTAAAGAGTTTGTTCGCTTCGTATAGTTTGTCGTTTAGGTCGGATATGGAGCTGGCGACGAAGAAGTTGGCAAGATCCTTAGCCTGCGCTAGGCGCAAAACAAGCGATGTGAAATTTAGCTGCGTGGAGATTACCTTGCTGACATTCACGCCGTTGTATGTAAGCTGCGAAAGGATTAGGCTCGTAAGTATAGGCCTTGTGTTTAGAAATAGCGTCGTGTTCTCGTCTATGCCAAGATCTCGGAGAGTTTCTCTAAAATTCACGCGGCTTGACGTGAGCGTTTTTAGCACGGGGTTTGTAAAGCGCGTTTCTTCTATGTAATACGATGAGATCTTTTTGCTGAGTGAAATCGGCTCATCTATAATTACCACTTTGTCTGAATTGATGTATTTTTCTATGACCCTGATTTGCTCTTTGTAGTCTATGCCGCCATAAACGATGTTGCTGCCAATTCTATCGACGTCATTTTTATTGACCGTGGGGATATAAACGGTAAAGGGTAGCGTAAGCCTTGCGATTGCGTCCGCGCCGTTAGCCGTCAGCGGTGCGACGATGTAGCTAAAGCCGTCCTGCGCGATTTTTGATAGCTGCTCTTGCAAGGCAGCTGGATCTTCTCGCTTGCTGTCATAAACCTTAAGATAAAAATCAATGTTTTTGCTTAATAAAAATGAATTGATAGCATCTACGACTGTGCTTGCGTATCTGCCTATTACCATACTTGGCACCAAAACTGCAATCTTAATTTTTTGCGTTTGGATCTGCTCGTAATCTTCTAAATTTAGAATGGATTTTAGCTCTTGGTAGGCGTTTTTTAATGAATCGTTATTGTTTAGCTTGTCGTATTTCGCAAGGAATGAAAACGCAAGCCCGTCTTGGAGCAAACTCTCTTGGCAAAAGGCGTTGCAAGGGTTTGGATCCACATCTAGTATCTCATTTGTTACAGATGGTATTGGTGAAAATATGTAACTTTTAGCCTGCCCCGCGACTGCCAACAAGACTATAAACAAAATTCTTTTAAGCATTCGGTATATTAACTAAAACTCGGTTAATCCCTTTTGTTTCTTATGTAGGTTGGTATATCAAGATTTACAAGCGATTCGTCTATTTTAATATCTCCAACGGCTCTTAGGCTGCTTGGAATTTCAAACATCATTCTTTCTTCTTTTGGCTGCTCGACGTTCATCGGCTCCTTTTCAAAGCCCGTTGCCACGATTGTTACCTTGACAAAATCTTCTTCAAAAGAAGGATCAATAGACGTTCCAAAAATAATATCGGCGTCAGGATCAACGGCTGCATCGACCAAGCCGCTCATCGCTTGGTTTATGCCAATAACCGGGTATGCTGGGTTAATTTGGAAATTCACCACAATGCCCTTAGATCCGCTTATGGTTAGATCTTCAATTAACGGCCATTCTATCCCGCTTTTCAAGTCTTCAAAGGCTGCGTCTTCTCCTTGCGCTTGCCCCATTCCCATTAGGGCTAGCCCCTTGTAACTCATTACGGTTTTAAGATCCGCAAAATCTACGTTAATGCCCTCAGTTGATGAAGAATTTGGCAAAACTATCCTGCTAATGCCATTGACGGCTCTTGACAAAACGCTATCTACAAGCGCAAAGCTTTCGTTGTAGGACATATTTTTGCCGGCTATCGATAAGAGCTTGTCGTTTTTGATTACGACGATGGAGTCGCATTCTTTTTTGAATTCTTTTAAGCCTTCTTTTGCGAGCTTGGATCTTTTGCTGCCCTCAAAGGTAAAGGGTTGCGTGCATACGCCAATGGTGAGCGCCCCGCATTCTTTTGCCGCGCGCGCGACGACGCTTGAAGCGCCCGTGCCCGTTCCGCCGCCAAGCCCGACGGCGATAAACACAAGGTCGCTTCCTTCAAGAGTAGCTTTGATTGTGCTGTAACTTTCTTCTGCGGCTTTTCTACCGATGTCTGGTCTCATACCAGCTCCTAGCCCCCTTGTTTCTTTCTCGCCAAGTTGCACCTTGACTGAGGCTAGGTTGCTATTTAGCGCTTGGGAGTCCGTGTTGGCAGATATTAAATCAACGCCGGTTACGCCTTCTTTTACCATATGGTTAATCATATTCCCGCCGCCGCCGCCAACTCCTATTACTTTGATCTTTACGTTGTTTTGTTCGGCTTGTTCTTCCACAGAAAACAAAGAATTACTCATATTTACCCTTAAGATGTCCGTTAGAAAAGCTCCATAGCGTTGCGCCACGCCTTCTTAAAAAAGGCTTTAACACCGTTTTCCTTTTTCTTAGAGCTGAGATCTATATCGGACATTGCAGACATTTCTTTTATCTTTTTTTGTCTTTCTATGACGGGATCTAAGAGCAATTCTTCCTTTGCGTCTAGGTGGTCGATTGCTTTTTTAACCCGCACTCTAAGCTTTTTGCTTGAGTCTATTTCGTATAAGGTGTAGGTGCTAGTTGCGTATTTGATAAGCCCAAAAACAGTGGAAAAGGACGGATCTTGAATGGCGTTAAAGGCTCCGTCTATCTTTGGTTTTGCAAGCCTTACGTTCATATTCTCAAGAAGTGGGCTTGCAAAATCTCTAAGCCCGTCGATTTTTGTTGCGCCGCCTGTAAGCACCACGCCCGCGCCTAGCTGGTCTCTAAGGTTGGATTCTGAGATTATTGCGTTTAACTTCATAAGCGTTTCTTGAATTCTCGCATACACAACGTAGAAAATGGAGCTAAGCGAATATTCTTGCAAAGATCCGTCTTGCCCGTTGCGTGGGACTTGGATTGTTTTGTTTTCTGTTTGGCTTACAAAGATATTTTCTAACTTGACTTTTTCTCCAACTTCCAAGCTTGTATGCAAAAAGTCCGATAAATCCGACGTAACGTGCGAGCCGCCGACGCCTAAGTGGCCGCAATATCGTATCGAATTGCCTTGGTGTATGGCTAAATCGCAGGTGCCACCGCCCATATCTATGACACAAACGCCGAGCTCTTTTGCGTCGTCATCTATGACGGCAATGGTGGAGGCGTATCCTGAAAACACGATGTTTTTTATCTCAATGCCCGCCGCTTCTAGTGTGCGCCGCAAATTTTCCAAAGTGGTTTTTTGCACGATGATAATATTTGTCTTTACTTCAAGCATCGCGCCGCTCATACCGACTGGATCTTGTATGAAATCCTGCCCATCCACCTTAAAGGCATACGGCAAAACGTGCAAGATCTCAAGATCTGGCGAAATGCTGGCAAAATGGATAGCGGTTTGTAGCGCGCGATTTACTTCCATTTCCGTTATTTCTTTTGTAGGGACGCTGACCTTTCCTAAGCTCTCCACGCTTTTAACGTGCGTGCCGGATATTGAAATAACCGCGACTGAGATATTAACGCCTGATTGTCTTTTGGCGTCGGCAACGGATTGCCTGATAGAATTTGCGGCTTGCTCGATGTCTGTTATCGTGCCTTTTTTTATCCCCGCGGATTTTGCAATCCCAACGCCGGTTAATTCTAATTTGTCATCGACGTATTGCGCCATTAAGGTTTTTATCTGCGCAGAACCTATGTCGATAGCTAAAATATGCGCCAACACTAAGCCTTTAGTATGTTTGAATTTTGTATCTTGCCTGAAGATCTTGCAGCAAGCTAGCAAGCAAACTTTCGTTTTTTACGTTTGCAAAGATCTGCTCGGCTTCTTTTCTTTGCGCCGCGTCTAGGGCAAAGATCTTTTGGTCTAGGATCTTGTAAAGAACAATCTTTTTATCCAAATTCACAAGCCCGCTTTTTTGCTTCGACGTAAAAACCGTCTTTAAAAATTCATTGGCAAGTTGCGGGGCAAGTCCGGTTATTTTGGCGGTATCGGCAATTGAGATGAAGTCCGTTTGCTGCCCGGTGAAGTTATTTTGCTGCCTTTTAGCTTCGTCTGTTAGGGCTTGCATAGATAGATCTTGCGCCACGCTTTGCGTTAAGATCTGCTCTACTTCGTTAAATGCTAGCTGCTTTGGTGGAAGTTTTTTGTCTATTTTAAAAATCACGTAGCCGTCTTTTGTTTCTACGGGCTTATTAATACTCAAACTTGCGCGCTCATCGGCGTCTTTTAGCGCTTCAAGCGGCACGAATTCATTATCCAGCGCCACGCCTTTTGCGATAAGTGGCTTTATTTTTTCCTTTTTCCATTCCACAGATCTAACAAGCGCTTCACGTCTTGCGGCGTTTTTTTGCACGGCTTCTTTCACGGCGGGCTTTGCGTCTTCAAAGGCTAGCTGTTTGCCGTCTTTTAGGAAAGCGTCGGCATTTTTCTCGTAATGATCTTTTAGCTCGTCATCGCTTACGCTCATTTGGTTTGCTTGGACTTTTATATAAGAAATATCAAAGGTGCTTTGGCTTAAAAAATTGCCCTTGTGTTGCTCGTAAAATTTGAGTTTTTGCTCGCGCGTTGGGGTTATTTTAATATCCGCCGCGTCTAAGATCTTATACTCTAGCCGGTCTTTTATCCTAAAAAACGCGGAAAACGCTTCTATTTCAAAGGGCGTCGGGCTTAGCTCAAACATCTGTTTCACCCGCGCGACGATTAGATCTTCTTTAACCGCTTCTTCGTATTCGCTGATTTTATAGCCCATTCTTGTAATGGTGCTGATGTAGAGATCCTTACTAAACGCGCCGTTTGCCATAAACGCCGGCGTTTTGACAATCTCAGCGGCAATCTCATTTTCTGAAACGCTTAAGTCTAGCTCATTTGCGTAATTTAAAAGCAAGGCGTCGTTAATCAGGCTTTGCAGCGTCAGGTTTTGCAATTGCTGCTTTTGCTCATCGCTTACGTTTCCTTGCAAGATCTCATTGTAATATGAAAAGATCCCGCTGTATTTTTTTTGAAATTTAGCTATTGAAATGTCTATATTTCCGACCGTTGCTACGTTTGAAGCCTTTGAGCCATAAGAGTAGCTCCCCCAGCCCACAAAACCCGCCCCCACAAAAGAAATAACGGTTATCCAAAGAACAACGATTAAATATTTTCTCTGTTTTTGCATCCAAGTTATCATCGTCTCTCCTAAAGCGAGCGTTATAATATCTATTTTTTACTTACTAGATCCGTGTAAATAATGTTTGCGCTCGCCTTTTGCGTTAGAAAATAATCTTCCAAAACTTTCTTTCTCATTTGCGCCGCTAGAATGTTTTTTATCTCTTCTTTATGGATCTTAATGGACTCTTCCGTGCCGATTTTTCGCTTAATATATAGCGTAAAAAACCTATCTTGGAGCGCAAAAACGGGCGTAAATGACTTTTCTTTTGCGCTATTTAAAAGGCTTGCTAGGTTTTCGTTTATGTTAGAAAGCTCTAAGATCTGTTCTTGTTTTTGAATGCCTTGAATATTACGCAGCGGATTTTTTATGTATTCTTGCAGATCTTCTTCGCTAAAGCTCACATATTGCACGACCTCCACCGCCTTTGACGTCTTAAATTCGCCCCTGTGCGCCTCGTAATACCGCGATATTTCCGCCTCGCTTATCGTGATATTTTCATTTGACAAGATCTTGATGTAAAGCCTTTCGTTAATCAGCCCTTCTTTGATCTTTTCTCTATACTCGCTAAGATCCATACCCCGCCCGGCAATAAAACGCAAAAGCTCATCTTTGCTCGTGCCGTTTTGCGCGGCGATTTCGTCGATTTTTTCTTCAACGTCTAGCGCGCTAGCTTCAACGCCAAGCTCCTTGATTTTTTGCGCCCTTATTGCTTCATCAATCAAAAGTTGCGCCGCCTTTTCCTTTGAGAGCCCATTTTTTTGCATTGCAAGATCTATATCATAAAGCGTTATCGGGCTTTCATTCACAATGATTGCAACCTTATTAATAAGCCCACCAAAGGCAAGGCTTGGTAGGCAAAGCGCGCCAAGCACAGACGCAACAAAAGCGGCTAAGATCTTAGTCATTTTCTCTCCTAAAAGGTTTTCTTGAATTTATTTCCACGCCTAGATCTGTGGCAAAAAGCCCAAGCGCGTAAGCTTCACAAGCCGCGCGCGCTATCATCGCGGCGTTGTCGCTCGTGTATTTTAGCTGGGGCAAAATAAGCCGCACGCCAAAGGCATCGCAAAGCGCCGCAAGCTTAGATCTTAGATAAAGATTGGCGCTAACCCCACCTACTAGCGCAAAGTTTTTTGGGCGCTTAGCTTTAAAAAACAGCTCGCATTTATCCAAGACGTGCGCCACCGCCGCCTTTTGAAAAGACGCGGCAATGTCCGCGCGCGCGGATTGCTCGGATTGCGCCGCTTGGCTAGATCCACTCACGGCAAGCCGCACAGCGTTTTTTAGCCCTGAATAGCTAAAGGCTAAGATCTTTTTATTTTTAAGCGGAATGCTAAAGTTATGGGCGTTTTCATCGCCATTTTTTGCCAGCGCTTCAACCGCCGCGCCGCCTGGGTAGCCAAGATCTAGCATTTTTGCCGTTTTGTCAAAGCTCTCGCCCAAGCTATCATCAAGCGTGGCGGCGTTTTCTGTTACGTCTGTGTAGGATTTTAGCGTGAGTATGCTCGTATGCCCGCCGCTTACAACCAACGCGCTTAGCGGGTAAAAGCACTCTTGACCTATAAAGCACGAAAACACGTGGCCTTTTATGTGATGGATTGGCAGCAGGGGCAAATTTAGCCCCACAGCAAGCGCCTTTGCAGCCATTACGCCTTGCGCTAAAGACAAAACAAGGCCCGGCTCGTTCGTAACCGCAACGGCTTTTAGGCTAGGGAAAAACTCGCGCGCGCCGGCAATTATGCCCGGCAAATTCGCCGTGTGTAGCCTTGAAGCAAGCTCAGGCACAACCCCGCCGTAGGCATTATGCGCAGCTTCTTGCGTTTCTTTTGCTTCGTATAAGATCTTCTTGCTTGCTAGATCCATCACGCAAACTGATGAGTCATCGCAGCTACTTTCAATGGCTAGGACTAGATCCAAGTTATGATTTCTTCTTTAGATCTTCTGACTTTCTGGCTTTGCTCGTGCAGCCTGTAACCAAAGGCACAAAGCAGCGCGACTTCTTCTCTTTGCTGATTTATATCTAAGATCTCTTCTATTTTTTCAGCTTCAAAGCCTTCAATCGGGCAAGAATCTATACCTAAAAACGCCGCCATCGTAATCATATTTGTCATCGGAATGTAGCATTGGCGCTTAGACCATTCGTTTTCTGTATCTTTGTGATTGTTTTCTAAAAAATCAAGAAACTTATCCACGCGCGCTTTGGTGGCTATGATGTTTAAGCCGCGTCGCTCAAAGTTTTCCTTTAGCCAGTCTTTGTTGTCTTGAAAAACGCTTCTTTTTTTGGTAATGAAAACTGCCAAATGGCTAGCTGATGTGATTTGCTTTTGATCCCAGCAAGCATCGCGGAGCTTTTTTCTAAGCGCGCCATCTTCTACGGCAACTATCCGCCAAGCTTCTAGCCCAAAGGAGCTCGGGCTAAGCCTTGCGGCTTCTAGCAAAAAGTCAAAGTCGCCATCGGGAATTTTTTTTAGCTTGTCAAACTCCTTGCAAGCGTGCCTAAATTCAAACGCTCCGAGTGCTAATTGCTTAAACTCTTCGTTAGTCATCAACGACCTTTCCTAGCAGTTCTTCTTTCAAAGCGGCGGTAATTTTAACATTAACCAACTTGCCGGGTGAGAGATGCTCTATGGCGCTTTCGTTAATCAAGATCTCAGGGTCAATCTCAGGCGCAAACGCCAAATTTTTAGCGTTTAGAAAAAACTCATCAGTTTGCGGCGTAATACTAGCTTTTAGCGTTTTACCCACAAAGCTACTAAGCACGCGCGCGCGGTTATTCTCTAAGATCTCTTGCATAACGCCAAGCCTTTTTTTGACGGTTCTTTTGTCCGTTTGGCGCATAAAAAAAGCCGGCGTGTCTTCTTCTTTGGAATACTCAAAAACGCTCATCATATCAAAAGATCCGCTCTCTGCAAACCGCGCAAGGCTTTGAAAATCTGCGTCCGTTTCGCCCGGGTGCCCCACGATAAACGCCGTTCTAAGCCACACATCGCCCTTAGATCTTATGTAATCTATGAGCTTGCGCGTAGATCTCTCCCCAAGCCCGCGCTTCATTATTTTTAGCATTCGGTCAGAAATATGCTGAAGCGGTATGTCAAAGTAATTTTCAAACACGGGCGAGTTGATGATTGTATCAATAAGCCGCAAATTCAGGCTACTTGGGTAAAGATACAGCACGCGCGCGCGCAATACGCCTGGTATTTTCTCTATTTGTTCCACTAACCTTGCTAGCCCCGCGCTTTCTTTTTTGTCAAAAAGGTAGCTGCTGCTGTCTTGCGAGATGAAAGAAAAATCGTAAAAGCCCCTATCCACCAGCCGGCGGACTTCATCGGCGCAAGAAGCTATGGTGCGCGATTTTAGCCGCCCCCTAAAGTTTGGTATGGCGCAAAAGCTACAAGATTGGTTGCAACCCTCGCTTATTTTTATGTATGCGTGGCTTGTTGAGCCCGTGATTTGCCGCTCTTCTTTGTCTATTAAAAACACGTCGCGGCTAAAGCGGCTTTTCTTTTGCCGCACAAGCTCGGCTATCTTGCCGTAATCGCCAAGCCCTGTAAAAATATCCACTTCTGGCATACTCATCTGCAGCTCTTTTTTGTAGCGCTCGCTAAGGCAGCCCGCCACCAAAAGCGTTGAAGATCCCTTGCGCGCGGCGTGAGCGTTTAAAATGGTGTTTATGCTTTCTTGCTTTGCGCTTTCTATGAAGCCACAGGTGTTGATGATGATTAGATCCGCGCGCCCTAAGTCTTGCGTGTATGTAAAATCCTTAAGCCCCGCTAGCATAACTTCGGCATCAACTAAATTTTTATTACACCCAAGCGAGATTAGGTGCAGGCTAAGATCTTTAGGCGCCAAGCGGGCTTTGCCCCTTTAGGTTTAGATCTAGTTGCGGGAATGGAATGGAAATGTTTGCCGCGTTTAGCGCCTCATAAATAAGCGCCAAAAAATCGCCCGGGTGCGAGCTAGCGGGGTTATTTTGATCCACATAAACGTAAAGGTTAAAATCCACAGACGACGCCCCAAGCGCGGACATTTTTATATACGGCGCGGGTTCAGCAGCAAACACAAGCGCGCTTTTATTTAAGGCGCCAAGCACGGTTTCATTAACGCTTGCAACGCTCGTGCCATATGCCACGCCAAAGGGTAAGGCAATGCGCCGCAGCGGCGAGCTTAGCGTGCGGTTAATCACTTGCGAGCCCACAAGTTCTGAATTTGGAATAACAATCTCCACGCTATCTAGGGTGCGAATTACCGTAGATCTTAGGCGGATCTCCGCCACGCGCCCCGTGTTTGCGCCGATCTCTACCATATCGCCAACCTTTATGCTTCTTTCTGTCATCAAAATTATGCCGCTGATGAAGTTATTGACGATGTTTTGCAAGCCAAAGCCAATGCCAACAGTCAGCGCGCCCATAACGACGGTTAGGCTTGACATATTTATGCCAACCGTTTGCACGACGGTGAAAAATGTGATGATTAAAATGATGTATTTTCCAAAGTTGCCAAAGATGTATCTAAGCGACCCATCCTCAAAGAGCCGCTGTGTTTGCGCGCTGTTTATCATAAAGTGCTTGAAGCGGTTAGCCAGCCAAAACCCGCCAAAAAGTAGCAGCACGATTAAGCTTAGATCCACAAGGCTAAAGCCCTTCCCCGCGACGTTGAATATCGGCGTTTTTATCAGGTGCAATATTTCATTCATTTTGTTTCTTTGCGTTTTATTTTAAGCGTGAGATTTTAATATCTTAGTCCTTGTGCGCGCGCCTTTGGCGGGAGCGTGTGTGTGGTGGAGGACGTGCAGCTTGATGGCGTCTCCATTCACGCCACGGACATCATCA
>CAUTXO010000013.1:0-35911 GCA_963542625.1 uncultured Helicobacteraceae bacterium
ACACGAGCTTATCAAAGACATAGCAAAAACTAGCGCTTGACTTATCTTATAAACTTGCCGCAAGAGTCTTTATCTCTCAGAAAACTCACCAATAATCGGAAGCTTCTTAGTTTTACCAGGCGAAAGCGTAACGGTGGTATCGTATTCTGAATCACTTTTAGGCTCTGTTGATTTTATAATGCCCTCATAAGTGGCAACCCTACTCCTAGCCATATATTCCTCTTTAATAAACCCCTTCAACGTGCCCTTTTCAAGCTCACCTAGCTTGGCTTCTAAAAGCCCTTCTGATGTAAAAATACCATTGCCTCCACTAATTACAGATTTTGTCCTATATCTATCGTTTTCCAAAAACTGGCTGTAAGAGCTCTCAATGGTAGTTCCACGCATACCCTCAAACACAAAAGACAATGTTATTCGCACTGCCGATTTTATAGGCATACCGTCTTTGGTAACTATGATGGTGTGAAAAGTCATATTTCCTGTCTTATGTTTGCTTTCTGCGGTGCATTCAAATTGCTCATTCGTGCCAGTGCATTTTCCATCTCTATATCTTTTGACATAGTATTCTTTCAAGCTCTTGCCATTTTCCTTAGCGAGTTTTGCTGCATTTAAGATCTCTGGTGCGTAGTTATAAAAAGACACGTCGTCGTCTCCAAATTCTTCTTCGTCAGCAAAGTTTGCAAGCCCTGGCATATTAATTTCAAGCGGCTCGCCTATATTTAAGCCACCACCGCCGCCACTGCTGCTGCCACCACCACAAGAAAAAAGCATAAATGCACTAAGTGCTGTTACAAATAGGAGTTTATATGGTTTTGCCCCCCCCCCACGGCTAGAAAATGAACGTTCATTTTTGTTCCTTTATGGATGAATTTGTATGCGGATTATAATACAGGGCTTTTAAAAATATTCTCTCAAAATCGCGCCTAATGGCAAAGCAAATCAACGATTGCATTTGGCAAAAGCTCGTGCTCTAACGCGTGAATGCGGGCCTCAAACTCGTCTAAGGTTTCGTCTGGCTTTTTTGGCAATGCGCGCTGCGCGATAATCTCTCCGCCGTCAAGATCTTTACTTACATAATGAACGGTCACGCCCATCCCGCGCGCGCTCTCAAAGCTTCTTTTTATCGCGTTTGCGCCCTTAAACAGCGGCAAAAGTGACGGATGAAGGTTGATCGCCACGATTTCTTGTGTAAAAACCGGCGATAGGATCCACATAAAACCCGCCAAAACGCTCAGCGCCGCGCCCGATTTTTTAATCTCACCTCTAAGCGCGGCGTCAAAATCCGCCCCGCACGCAAAATCCGCACGCCTTAAAATAAGCGGCTCTATGCCAAAGATCCTAGCCCTTGCGATACCGCCGGCGCTTGGATTGTCGGTTATGGCAAGCGCAACTTCCAAGCGCACATCGTTAAAAATTTTGCCGTGCAAGGTTTTCAAAATGGCTTCTAAATTTGTGCCCCGCCCGCTAAACAAAATGGCGATTTTTTTAGTAATCACGCCCGCTTCTGTCTTGGCGCGCACAAATCGCCAAAGGTTTTGCAAGCTGCCTAGTTAAGATTTTGCCGCTGCTAAACCCACTAGATCTAGCCCCCATTGCGCGCATTAATTTTCCAAAAAAAAGTGGATTTTTTTATCCGCAAAAACGCTTATGCTAATTGGCTTTGAGCCCTTAAATTCTTTTAGCTCAAGCCTTTTGCCGCCGCGTTTTATGCCATAAAACGCCAGCTGTTTTTGAAGATCTTGCGGCGCAATGACGCTTGGGGAGCCCAAAGATCTTAGCTCGCTGGCAAGCTCGCGCGTGAAATGATGAGAAAACGCAAAGTGCTTTTGCGGCTGCGCTAGGAGCAAATAAAGCGGCTTGTTGAAAAACGTGAGCCCCGTGTTTAGGATAAGGCTTGCTAGCACAATGTAAAAAATGCCCTTGATTTTTTTCCTAAATTCCGGTAGGCGCACGCGCAAAGAATGTAAAAAAGTGGCGCTCATCAGCGGCACGGCAACGACGGTAAAAACGGCAAAATCCTCTAGGCGCGGGCTTTGGCGCATAGATAAAATTATGCTTAGTGCAAAAACTGAAAAGGAAACAAACCACGCCGGCGGCAGGTTCGTTTTGGTCCTAAACAAAAACCAATAAAGCGTGTAAATGAAGTAAAAAAACACGAGCGGGGAAAAAATCGCCGCGTAAATGCCAAAAACTTCCAGAAAGTAGCCCTTTGGGCGCGAGCCTGTGTCAAAGCCGTGCAGGTGATAGCTGACGGCAAAAGCAATCACAGCGGCGCTAAGAACGGCGCGGTCTTTTTTGTAAAGCCCGTAAAAAACCATTGAGAAAGCCAGTAGCAGAAAGGATTTGTCTAGAAAAGCGCCAAGCAGCAAGAAACCCAAGGCGGCGGTTTTGTTTTTGTCGTAAATGTTTAGGAAAATTAAGACGCTAAAAATGACGAAGCCGGCATTGTTTGCGAGCAATGCCGCGCTATTTACGCCGGGCAAAAGCGCGTATATAAACACCGCCAAAAGCGCGTCTTGTGGCTGGCGGGAGTGGCGGCGGGCGTATGCGTAAATTAGTACCAAATTTGCCACGTGAATAGTGATGAAGGGGATCCTAAGCAAAAAGTTGCTTTGCCCAAACAAGGCGAAGATCTTAGACAAAACATAGCCGGCGACGGAATTTGATTCAAAAACATACTCGTATTCCGTGGCGGAAATATCCAAAAACACCGCGTAGGCGCAAAGGAACAAAAAATCCGCTAGCACAAAGGCGAAGAAAAACTGCTTCTTATCAAAATTTAGCATAGCGGGATTATATCATCAAGATATTTGCGTTTGGCTTGACAGCGCGGATCTTGGGGGGTGAAAGTTGGCGGTCTTGATTTGCCAGCGCTAGGATCCTAAACGTGCGTTGCAAGTGCAAAAATGGTGGCGTGCAAAGAAAATATCGCAGTTTTGCTCGGTTGGTGAATGGATTATTTGCTACAATCCGTCGTTTTAAAGGATGGGAATGAAAAAGTTTTTACTCTTTGCCGTTGCGGCTTTGTGGGTTTTAGGCCAGCAGATGGGCGGGACGATAGTTTTTGGGCGCAGCGGTGACGCTAGCACGCTAGATCCAGCGCAAGCTTCCGACAGCGAAACTTTTTACGCAACAACGCAAGTTTATGATAATTTGGTGCAATTTAAGCTAGGCAGCACGGAGGTGGAGCCGGGGCTTGCTTCATCGTGGGATATTTCCAAAGACGGGCTTGAATACACTTTCCATTTAAAAAAGGGCGTTTATTTTGCGCCGACAAAATACTTCAAAAAAAAGGTTGAATTCACAGCCGACGACGTTATTTTCAGCATAAAACGGCAGTTTGACAAAACGCACCCTTTTAACAAAAATGCCACATATGAATACTGGGCGGCGATGGATATGGATAAGATTGTTAAAGACGTCGTAAAAGTTGATAAATACACTGTTAAGTTCTTGCTAGCAAAGCCAGAAGCGCCGTTTTTGGCAAATATGGCGATGGATTTTGCGTCTATTTTATGCAAAGAATACGCCGATGGGCTCTTAGCTAGCGGCAAGCAAGCAGATCTAAACCGCTTGCCCGTTGGGACGGGGCCATTTGTTTTCCGCGAATGGATCAAAGACGACCGTATGCTTTTTACCGTGAATAAAGACTATTGGGACGGGCGGCCGTTTATTGACAAGCTTATTTTGAAGGTCATTCCGAATAACTCTGTGCGCGCGGCGGAGCTAAAAACCGGGCAAATTCAGATAATGGACTACCCAAACCCTGAAGAAGTAGAAGATCTTGGCAGGCAAAGCGGCATTGAGCTAATAAAACAAGACGGAATGAACGTCGGTTATATGGTGATGAACCAAAACAACAAGTATTTCAAAGACGTGCGCGTGCGCCAAGCGATTAATCACGCAGTGGATAAGGCAGCGATTGTTAAGGCTGTTTATGCCGGGCTTGGGACGGTAGCCGATGCGCCAATTCCGCCTAATATGTGGGGCTTTAACGCTAACATCAAAAAATACCCGCACGATCTTAAAAAAGCCCGCGCCTTGCTAAAAGAAGCTGGCTATCCAAACGGCTTTAGCGTGAATTTATACGCAATGCCCGTGCCACGCCCGTATATGCCAAACGGCAAAAAGGTAGCGCAAGCAATCCAAGCAGATCTTGCAAAAATCGGCATTAAGGTAAATATCGTTACGTATGACTGGGTTACGTATCTGGATAAAATCAAAAATGGCGAGCACGATATGTGCCTTATTGGCTGGCACGGCGACAACGGGGATCCGGATAACTTCCTATACACGCTCCTAAGCGAAGCGGCAACGGCGTATCCGGCGCAAAACTTTGCTTTCTGGGTTGATAAAGAATTTAACGAGCTCATCACGCAGGCAAGAAGAACCTTTGATATGAACGAGCGCACAAGGCTTTATAAGAAAGCGCAAGAGATCTTTGCCGCCGGCGCGCCTTGGGTTACAATCGCAAACTCTGTGACCGTCGTGCCCGTTAGATCAAACGTCAAGGGCTTTGTCTTAGATCCCGTCGGCAAAAAGAGGTTTTTGAAGGTGTGGCTAGAAAAATAAAGCTGGAGAGCCTTTGTTAAGTTTCATCGTTAAAAGAGTTTTGTGGTCCGTGCCGGCGCTAATTGGCGTGAGTATTTTGGTTTTTTCAATGCTGCACCTAATCCCTGGGGATCCAGCGCTTGCAATACTTGGCGAGCACGCAAACAAAAGCAATTTGGAAAGCTTTAGAAAGGATATGGGGCTTGACAAACCACTGCTAGAACAGTATTTTAGCTTTGTCGGCAAGGCGCTAAGCGGGGATTTTGGAAGATCTTTTAAAACAAAACAGCCCGTGATAGATGAGTTTAAAGAGCGCTTTGGCGCGACGCTTGAGCTTTCGTTTGTGGCGATGTTTTTTGCTGTCGTTTTTGGGATAGCCGTGGGCGTAACGGCGGCGGTTAAAAGAAACGGCTTTTTTGATTACGGGAGTATGGCGTTTGCGCTTGCGGGCGTTTCAATGCCTGTTTTTTGGCTGGGGCTCGTGCTAATTTACACCTTTAGCGTCAATCTTGGCTGGTTTCCGGTGTCTGGGCGCATAGGCTATGAATTTTACGTAGAAAAAACAACGGGCTTTTACCTAATAGACACGCTCATAGATGGCGACGCGGACGCCTTTTGGGACGCGCTAAAGCACCTAGTGCTGCCGGCGGTTTCACTCGGCACCATTCCTATGGCAATCATCGCTAGAATGACAAGATCTTCAATGATAGAAGTGCTAAAAGAAGACTACATAAAAACCGCGCGCGCTAAGGGCTGCGGGACTTTTAGGGTGGTTTTTATCCACGCGCTTCGCAACGCGATTATGCCCGTAATTACCGTCATAGGCTTAATGCTTGGCGGGCTTTTTGCCGGCGCCATTCTTACAGAAACGACATTCTCTTGGCCGGGCGTTGGCAAGTGGTTTGTAAATGCCGTCTATCAAAGGGATTTCCCGATAATCCAATCAACAACGCTCATCATTGCCTGTATGTTTATAATGATAAATTTGGCTGTGGATATTCTCTACGCCTTTATTAACCCAAAAATAAGGCTTAGATAATGAACGCGGGCGGCTTTACTCTATTTTTAGCACAGATCCTAAGGCATAGATCCGCAGCAATTGGGCTAGCGATTGTTTCTATACTTGTGTTTTTTGCGGTTTTTGCAGACATCATCGCGCCCTACTCGCCATCAGAGCAAAACTTGCAGATCCGCTTGCAGCCGGCGTTTTGGAGCCCGGGCGGGAGCACGGATCATCTCCTAGGCACGGACGATTTTGGCAGAGATCTGCTCTCTAGAATAATCTACGGCGCAAGAATTTCCATCATCATCGGGGTCATCTCGGTTGGGATCTCGCTGTTTTTTGGGCTTGGGCTTGGAATTGCCGCTGGCTTCTACGGCAAAAAAACCGACGCTTTCATTATGCGGATCATAGATATTATGCTTAGCATCCCGGCAATTTTGCTAGCGATTGTCATCGTAACGATACTAGGGCCCGGGCTTTACAACGCGATGATAGCAATCGGAATAGTTGGGATCCCAACATACGCAAGAATAACGCGCGCCGCCGTTTTGACCGAGCGCACAAAAGAATACGTCGTGGCGTCAAAAATAAACGGCTCATCAAACGCAAGGCTTATGTTTAAAGTCATCTTGCCAAACTGCCTAAGCCCTATCGTCGTGCAAGCTACAATGGGTTTTGCCTCTGCCGTGCTAGAAGCCGCTGGGCTTAGTTTTTTAGGGCTTGGCGCGCAACCGCCGACGCCCGAATGGGGTGCAATGCTTAGCGACGGCTTAGAATACATCGCAAACGCCCCGCAAATGATACTCTTGCCCGGCGTTGGCATTTTCCTAACTGTGCTTGGCTTTAACCTAATAGGCGACGCCCTGATGGATATTTTAGATCCAAAGCTAAAGGACAAATAATGCTCCTAGACGTGCAAAATTTAAGCGTCAAGTTTGCTAGCGGCGACGCGCAAAACGTGGCTGTGAATGACGTAAGCTTTAGCATTGAAGAGGGCAAAACGTTTTGCATAGTTGGGGAAAGCGGCTCGGGCAAAAGCGTTACGTCGCTTTCTGTGATGGGGCTAACCCCACCGGCGGCAAAGATAAGCGGCAAGATCTTGTTTGAGGGCGAAGATCTTTGCCGCTACTCAAACCGCAAGATGATGAGCATACGCGGCAAAAAAATCGCAACGATCTTCCAAGAACCGCTAACAAGCTTGAACCCCTCCTTTACCATAGGCTACCAAATAGAAGAAAGCCTGCGTTTGCACCAGCCGTTTTTAAGCGCAAAGGAGCGCAAAAAGAAAACGATAGAAAGCCTAGAAAGCGTCGGCATTCCAGACCCCGCGCTGCGATACGGCGAGTATCCGTTTAAGCTCTCAGGCGGGCAGCGCCAAAGAGTGATGATTGCAATGGCAATGGTTTGCCGCCCAAAGCTACTCATTGCCGATGAGCCCACGACCGCGCTAGACGTAACTATCCAAGCGCAGGTTTTGGATCTGATGAAAGCCTTGCAAAAAAACAGCGGCACGGCGATTTTATTCATCACGCACGATCTTGGCGTCGTGTATAACATCGCCGACGAAGTTGCCGTGATGTATAAGGGGCAAATCGTAGAAAGGCAGGCCGCGGCTGGGATTTTCAAAGATCCAAAGCACCCCTACACGCGCGCGCTACTTGCGTCCATTCCGCACGGGCACGGCGCGGGGCACAAAACGCGGCTAGCGACGATTGACGACAACATAAACTACTTGGATCTAGCGTGAGCAACATATTTGAAATCAAACGGCTGAAAAAATACTACGAAACAGATAGCGGCTTATTCAAAAAGCGCGCGGTCGTCAAGGCAATTGACGACATAAGCTTTAGCGTAGAAAGCGGCAAGATCTTGAGCGTCGTTGGGGAAAGCGGCTGCGGCAAATCCACTCTAGCAAAGCTTTTGATGGGGATAGAAAGCATCACAAGCGGGGAGATCTTGTTTGATGGCAAGCGCCTAAGCACCTTCACTAAGCAAGACTGGAAACTATACAGAAGATCCGTGCAAATCATCTTCCAAGATCCATACTCAAACCTAAACCCGCGCTGGAATGTTGGCGAAATCATCGCCGAGCCCTTGCGCCTAAACACGAATATGCGTGCCGATGAAATAAAAGCAACGCTTATAGATCTTGCAAAAAAGGTCGGGCTAAAAGAAGAATGGCTAGGGCGCTACCCGCACCAATTTTCAGGCGGGCAAAGGCAGCGCATAGGCATAGCGCGCGCGCTGGCGCTAAAACCAAAGGTCATTATTTGTGACGAGCCTACGTCGGCGCTAGACGTTTCCATTCAGGCTAAGGTGCTAAATCTGCTTTTAGATCTGCAAGAAGAATTTGGGCTGACGTATATTTTCATATCTCACGATCTAGGCGTTGTGGAGCATATTTCTGACGAAATCATCGTGATGTATTACGGCAAAATCGTCGAGCAAAACCGCACCGAAGCAATATTCAAAAACCCACAAGCGCCATACACCAAGACCCTTCTAAGCGCAATCCCCGTCATTGGCAGCTAGCAAAAAGATCTTAAAGCTTGCGCAATTATTAAATGGCAAAAACCAAAAAACCCACAAAAAAAATCTGGCGCGTTTGGTAAATTTAACAAAAGATCTGTATAATACACAGTTGTTAGACATAATAGTCCTTTCTGAGAATGGTGTGGTCAAAGTTGAATGGCTTTGACCGCATTTTTTCCAACTTTTCCCTTAGCTTTGCAATCAACACCGCTCCAAACCAAACCATTGCTATAATGCCGTATGAAAAAAATACTACTCACAAACGATGACGGTTTTGAAGGCGACGGGCTTTTAGCGCTTGCAGCTGCCCTAGAAGATCTTGGCGATGTCACAGTCGTTGCGCCAGCGGCTGAAAAATCCGCTTGCTCGCACTCTATCACGCTCAATTCGCCGCTTAGTTTCGTAAAAATCAAGGAAAATTTCTACAAATTGCAAAATGGCACGCCGGCTGATTGCGTTTATCTTGCCCTGCACACGATGTTTAAAAGTGCTAAGCCAGATTTGATTGTAAGCGGTATCAATTGCGGCGCGAATTTAGGAGAGGACACAAGCTATTCAGGCACGCTAGGCGGCGCGATGGAAGGCGCAATATACGGCGTGCCATCGGTTGCCATTAGCCAAGTCATCACACCCAAAGAAGGCGGCGGCTACACGTATTCTTATGACGTTGCCAAGCAAGTTGCGCGCGCCATAGCCGCTAAGATCTTAGAGCGCGGCTTCCCGCTTAGTGGCAGGAAAATTTTAAACGTCAATGTGCCAAACGTTTCACTCGCAGACTTTAAAGGTATAAAAACCGCCAAGCTTGCCTACCGGATCTACGGCAACGCCGCACACAAAAACACCAATCCGCGCGGGCAAGAATACTACTGGCTGGGCTTGCACCCGCTGGATTTCAAAAGTGAGCCCGGCACCGACTGGGAAGCAATCCGCGCCGGTTACGCGTCCATCACGCCGATAAAAATCGACCTAACAAGCACTCAAGATCTAAGCGCCTTGCAAGAATGGCTCTAGATCTATCCAAAAGCCGGCTTTTGCTCGGTGGCAAGTTTGAGCAGCTGGGGCAAAAGCGCATTTTGATTGCGGGCGCGGGCGGCGTTGGCGGCTTTGCGCTGATGGCGCTTTACAAGGCGGGCGCGAAAAACATCGATGTGATTGACTACGACGTTTTTGAGCCCTCAAACCAAAACAGGCAGCTTGGGAGCGAGTTTGTGGGGCGCAAAAAGGTAGAAATTTTAGCGCAAAAGTTTGAGGGCGTGCGGGGCTTGGATCTTAAGCTAAGCGCGCAAACGATATCTGCGCTCGACCTTGCGCGATACGACATAATCATCGACGCCATCGACGACATTCCGGCAAAGGTGGCGCTGGCGCTTAGGTGTGCAAGCAGGCTCATTAGCTCGCTTGGGAGCGCAAAAAGGCTCGACCCTTTGCAGATAAAAACCGGCGCTATTTGGGACGCGCCCGGCGACGGTTTTACAAGGCGGATTAAGCGCGCGCTAAAAGACGCGGGCTTTAGCGGGAGCTACCCGGTTGTTTATTCCACAGAGCCGCCCGCTTGCAAGGAGCTTGGATCTTTTGTGGGCGTTACTGGCGCCTTTGGCTTTGCGCTTGCGTCTCTTGCGATTAAACAGCTTTGTGACTAATCCGTTGCCATTGACGCTAGCGCTGGCGCTTGGTGGTGGCGTGAAATTTAGCAGATCTTGCGGCTGGTGTTAGATTTTGCGCGGATCTGTAAGAAAGCGGGACGGGCGTTGTAGCGTAGTTCGGCGGGCTAATTCGGTGTGGCAGACGGGCGCAGTGGGTATGGTGCGGTTCGGCAGGGTAGCGCAAGATCTTAGGATCTTGCCAAGATCCAAGCGCTACGATCGGATCTTGCGGCTTGCGTTAGATCTTACGCGGATTTGCAAGAAGTGCGCGTGGCGGACGGGCGCAACGAGCTAATTCAGTGTGGCTGGGCTGGAGCGCAACGGGTGCGGGCAACGTTACGGCGGGCGTAACAAGCGTTCGCTTTAAAACTGTGCCTTGTTCGTGCAAATGTCAATCACAGCGTCTAGGGCGCTAGGCTTGATGTTTTGCGTAAAGGCTTCAAGGCTAGCGCGGCTTTCGTAGCCGCTGGTTACCGCGTAGGCGTTTATTTTGGCAGCACCCGCGGCTAGGACGTCTAGCTGCGTATCGCCAATAAGCCACGCCGCGCTTAGATCTGCAGCGCCTAGATCTTGCAAGGCCTTTAGCACGGGCTCTGGGTGTGGTTTGTGCTCTTTTGTGTCTTCAAAGCCAACGATTGTTTTAAAGTATTTCGCGATGCCTAAATGCTCCAAGATCTCCCTAGAATAGCGCGACGTTTTGGTTGTTACCACGCCAAGCGCGCCAAATTTTGAGGCAAAAATCACCGCTTCGTCCGCGCGGGGCAAAAGGCTTGTTTTTTGCGTGGCAACCGTGCGGTAATGCGCCTTGTATGTCGCTACCACGCTGTCAATTTTCCCCGCTTCCACGCCAAGCGCGCCAAACATCGTTTGCAGCGGGTGGCCTATGCGGCTGGTAATTTCGCGCTCTAGCGGCCTTGCGTAGCCGTGCGCCTTTAGGGCGTGGTAAAAGCTTTCTAAAATCGCGCTTGTGGAGTTGATGAGCGTGCCGTCAAGGTCAAAAAGTATCGTAAGGTCTGTTTTCATTCGTATCTTTTGCTAGGATTTGGCAAAATTTTATCAAAAGGGCAATAAGTGCGTATCAAAGAAGCCATAGATCTTGCTAGGAAAAGTTTGCGCGGCGTGTGCGAGCGCCCCGTGCTAGAGGGCGAGCTGCTGCTGTGTAAGATCCTAGCGCGCCCGCGTGAATACTTGCATTTAAATGGTGGCACGGCGCTTACGGCAAGAAAGCAAAGATCTTACCGCCGCTTGCTTAGGCTTAGGGCGATGGGTTACCCGCTTGAGTATCTCACAAGGCGCGTTTCCTTTTATAGCGCGGAGTTTTTCGTGCGGCGGGGCGTGCTGATACCAAGGCCGCAAACGGAGCACTTGGTAGATCTTGCCGCTGGTCTTGTGCGCGGCGGGGCGCGTAAAATAGCAGAAGTTGGGACGGGCAGCGGCGTTGTTAGCATTACGCTAGCCAAACTTTTCCCGCATTTAGAAATACTTGCTACAGATCTTAGCCCCCGCGCCCTAGCCATTGCCAAGCAAAACGCCGCAGCGCACGGGGCCAAAAATATTGAATTTATCCATTGCAATTTGCTTGATGGCGTTCGCAGCGCGCTGGATCTAATCGTTTCTAACCCGCCATACATCAGCCCTGATTACCCCTTGCCGCGCAATGTGTCTTTTGAGCCAAAGGAGGCGCTTTTTGCCCCTGATGGCGGGCTTGGGATCTTAAAGGAGCTCATCTTGCTTAAAAAAACGCAAAAGGCGGCGGCGCTTGTTTGCGAGATTGGCTACGACCAACGCGAGCGCATAGCGGATTTTTGCCGCGAAGCTGGCGCTGGCGAGCCAAGGTTTTACAAAGATTACGACGGGCTTGATAGAAATTTTGTCTTAGCCTAATAATAATTTTGCAAAAAAGCTAATATTAAGATGTTCTTATCTAAGATATGGCAAAAGCAACCAAGCAGGAGGTGCTAGATGTTAGAGCTAAGATGGCATAGCCGCGCGGGGCAAGGCGCTGTAACGGGCGCGAAAGCTCTTTGCGATGTTATGAGCCAAGAGGGAAAATACGTGCAGGCCTTTTCCGTTTATGGGGCGGAGAAGCGGGGCGCGCCAATGAATGCGTTTAACCGCATTGACGACGAACCGATTGTGGATCATTCAAAGGCGATGATACCCGATTACGTGCTGGTGATAGATCCGTCGCTTGTTTATACGAACGTGGCGTATGATACCAAGCAGCAGACGAAATACATCATCACGACGCACCTTGCAAAGGACGAGCTAGTGCGCGATGTGCCCGCCTTTGGCGATAAGGAGTTTTACGTGGTGGATTGCATTAAGATCTCTCAAGAAGAAATAGGGCGCGCAATGCCAAACACCCCAATGCTAGGCGCGCTTGTGAAGATCTCTGGGCTTTTTAACATCGACGATTTTACAAACTCTATGCGCCGCCTTTTGAAAAAATTCCCTGAAAATATCATCGAGGGCAACGTGCGGGCGATTAAACGAGCTTACGAAGAAGTGAAATAGGAGAAACTATGACTGACGAGCATTTACTAAAGGGCTGGGATGAGTTTGAAGCAGGCGGGACTTTGTATTCTTTCCTTGATGACGGCACGACGCACCACGAAAACAACTCCGTTCAGCACTCCGTTGCCGACTGGCGCGTGGATAAACCCGTGCATAATGATGAATTTTGCATCGACTGTCAATTCTGTTGGGTGTATTGCCCTGATACGTCTATCGTGCCAAGCCTTGATGAAAAGGGGCGCGGGATCTTCGGGCATATCGATTACAAGCACTGTAAGGGCTGCGGGATCTGCGTTGATGTCTGTCCGACCAACCCTAAATCCTTGCTGATGTTTGCCGACCATATGAGCGAAGAAGACGCGCTGCGCCAATGGCCCGCAAAAGAAGTCAAGAAAAAGGAAGCGTAATGGCGGTAGAACAAAAAAGAATAGTCTGGGATGGAAATATGGCGGCATCGCAAGCCTTGCGCCAAGTAAAAATAGACGTGGTGGCGGCGTATCCAATCACGCCATCGACGCCAATCGTGCAACATTACGCACAGTTTGTAGCAGATGGCGACGTTAAGGGCGAGTTTGTAATGGTAGAGAGCGAGCACTCCGCAATGAGCGCTTGCGTGGGCGCGGCGGCGGCGGGCGGGCGCGTTTCAACGGCTACAAGCTCGCAAGGTTACGCGCTAATGATAGAAGTGCTTTACCAAGCCTCTGGAATGCGCTTGCCGATTGTGCTAAACGCGGTTAATCGCGCGCTTGCTTCGCCGCTTAACATTCACGGCGACCACTCGGATATGTATCTAGGGCGCGACGCGGGCTGGCTGAATATGGTGGCGTATAATCCGCAAGAAGTGTATGATCTAACCCTTTGCGCGTTTAAAATCGCCGAAGATTACGACGTGCGCTTGCCGCTTGCGGTTAATCAAGATGGCTTTTTGGTTTCTCACACAACAGAAGCGGTTTATTACCTAGATGACGATACGGCGTATAAGTTCGTTGGCGATTACAAGCCGTATAACCCGATGCTAGATCCAACAAAGCCCGTAACATACGGCGCGCAAACAGAGGGCGAGTGGCATTACGAGCACAAAATGCGCCAAGAAGCGGCTATCCATAACTCTAAGAAAGTGTTTCGCCGCGTGTTTGATGAATACAAAGATCTAACGGGCCGCGCGTATAATTTTGTAGAAACGCTGATGGTAGAAGATGCCGATGAAATCATCGTTTGTATGGGGTCGGTCTTTGGCACGGCGTCCATTGCTGTTAATCGCCTACGCAAGCAGGGCAAAAAGGTGGGGCTAATTGGCATTAGGCTTTGGCGGCCATTCCCTAAGCCTGAACTAGCGCCGTTTTTGGCTAAGGCTAAGACAATCGTTGTGCTGGATAGATCCGCGCCAATGGGCACAACTGGCGCGCTTTTTAATGAAGTTGCCGCTGTTATGGTGGATACAAAAGCGCCAGGTGTTATGCTGAACTACATCTTTGGGCTTGGCGGGCGCGATATGACGATACAAATGCTAGAAGGGATCTATGAGAGTGCGCGCGAGTGCTCAGAAGCTGGCAAACGCGTTAAGCCGCTTATCCAAACCGTGAATTTGCGCGGGAGAGAGCTATCTTTTTATTAGGAGAGAATTATGAGCGAAGTTAAAGAAATCAAAAATTTAAAGCAGTTTTCCACGTCAAAAGAGCGTTTCCAAGGCGGGCATAGGCTCTGTCCGGGCTGCTCGCACTCGGTGATTGTGCGCGAGTTTGTCAATGCCACCGACGACGAGCTTTGCGTCTCAAACGCCACTGGCTGTCTTGAAGTGTGCTCCACCATTTACCCATACACAAGCTGGGATGTGAGCTGGATACACATCGGCTTTGAAAACGCCGCGGCGGCAATTAGCGGCGTTGAAGCTATGCATAAATCCTTAAAAAACAACGGCAAGTCCTTTTCTGATCGCCCCGTGAAGTTCGTGGCATTTGGCGGCGACGGCGGAACGTATGACATCGGCTTCCAAGCGCTCTCAGGCGCAGCCGAGCGCGGGCACGACTTTGTCTATGTCTGCCTAGATAACGAGGGCTATATGAATACAGGCGGGCAAAGAAGCTCCTCCACACCGCTTGGCGGCGCAACCACCACAAGCCCTGCGGGCAAAATAAGCTACGGCGAGAAAAAAATCAAAAAAGATATGATGATGATAATGGCGGCGCACGGTTGCCCTTATGTCGCGCAGGTAGCGCCTAGCAACTGGAAAGATCTAACGCAAAAGGCGCAAAAAGCCTATGCCACAGAAGGCCCTGTGTATATCAACGCCGTTAGCCCCTGCCCGACGGAGTGGAAATTTCACACGTCAATGGCGATGGAGATCTCAAAGGCGATGGTAGAAACGCGCGCCGTGCCGCTGTTTGAGATAGAAAACGGGACAAAGGTAACGGTGAATTACAAGCCAAAAAACCGCGTCCCGATAGAAGAATACCTTGGTATGCAGGGGCGTTTTAAGCATCTTTTCAAGCCATCGAACAAGCACATCATAGAAGAGTGGCAAAAAAACGTCGATGAGCGCTGGGAGTATTTGCTCCGCCGCGAAGAAGCGGGGATTTAAGTTAGCGTAGCACCCACCCCACGTGCGCTGGTGGCTGGCTGGCTTTGGTGCGTTGAGCGGCTGGCGAGGCAAAACGGGGCGGCGTGCTCTGGAGCGGCAAGAAAAGAGTTGGCGCGCTAAATGACAAATGCGCGAGCTGATGGCGGAGTAGTTTGTTTGCCCGCTCGCGGGCACTAGCGCACTGGTAGGCTCAGCAATGGATCTCTGGCGATGTGCTGTCTGGCTTGTTTGGCTAGTTGGCAAGATCTTTGGCACTTGCAAGATCTGTGCGTTCGCTAAGATCTTGAGCGCGTGAAGCTAGTAAGATCTCTGGCATTTGCTAGGATCTTGCTAGTTTTATCACAGCGTGCAGGGCTTGCAAGACTTTATAAGATCTTACCGCTCGCTGTGCTACGCTACGCACGCCTTTTGATAGAACTTAAAACTAACAAACAAGCATTTATAGCGCAGTCCGCATCACCACTTAAAGCGCACAAGATCTCCTTAAATTTTTGCATACACGCGCGCAAAGCCGCAAGATCTAAGCTCTGCAAAATCCAAGCTCCCGCGGGCTGGCGGTGTGCTAGCTGGCTGGCAAAATCTTTGACTCAGCAATGGCTCGCTGGCTGAGTGCTGGCTCTGGCTTGAATGGCTTGCGAGTGAGCATCTGGCGTGCGAACGGGGCAAAACGGGACGGCGTGCTTTACTTGCTCGCGGGCACTAGCGCACTGGTAGGCTCAGTAATGGCTCGCTTGGCTGTCAAGATCTATCGGTGCTCGCTAGGATCTTGAGCGCGTAAAGCTTGCAAGATCTTTATAAGATCTTACCGCTCGCTGTGCTACGCTACGCACGCCTTTTGATAGATCTTAGCCGCAAGCAGATCTTAAAGCTAACCACCAAACATTCACAGTGCAGTCCGCACCAAGCGCAACAAGATCTCCTTAAGTTTTTGCATACACGCGCGCAAAGCCGCAAGATCTAAGCTCTGCAAGATCCAAGTGCCCGCGGGCGTGGCAAGGAGGGCGCAAGAGAGTAGATCCCGCGCTTTATAAAACATAAACTAAAATTACCGCTTCAAAAGGTAAGCAATGAAAACAGCACATTTAAAAGCACTGGCGCTCGCGATGAGCTTTGCGGCGATGCTCTCCTTTGGCGAGTGGTTTTTGCGCGCAAGCGTCAATGCTTCAAAAGCAAATCCGCTAGAGGGCTTTGCTCTGGGGGCTTTTGTTTGCGCTTTTCATCGTCTATGCCAAATCGCGCGCGCTCTCTGTTGCGCTGAGCGTTTTTGTGGGCTTTGGCGTGGTGGTGGAGCTGGCAATTTTGACGTTTTTTGGGTATTTTTGTGGGGCCGATGGAGATATGGCTTTTGTTTAAAAAATTTCCCGAAGTTGCGTCTGCCGCGGGTGGGCTCGTCTTTGCAAAAGGGCAAGCGCTAGCGGTTATTTTTGCCTGCCTTGCAAGCCTTGGATCTTTACAAATTGCTAGAAAAATCGTGCCCCCCCCCCCCGCAAGGCCGCTGGATCTTAGACGTTTTCATCGTCCTAGCCCTTGCCTTTTACCCCGTCAGGCTATTTTTAAGCCCTAGCTCCACACTCGGGCGCTTCGCCAAAGAACGCCACAGCCTTTTAAAATCATACATCTACGTAACGGCGCGCTTTGTAGCGCAAACCCTGCCGCAAGAAGTCCTTGGGCTCTCAAACGTTAAAAGCTACTCAAGGCCAAAGCCGCGCGTGGTGCAAAAGCCGCTTACAAAACGCATCGTATTCATCGTTGGCGAGAGCCTTTCAAGCCACTACGTAAGCGCCTTTGGTAGCTATGCGCTAAAACAACGCCCTTTTTAGATAGCCAAGCAAAAAACGGCAAGGTAATCATCGGCAAAGCCTTTAGCGCTGGGCTTTTTACAGATGTTAGCGTGCCTAGCCTTGTGCATATGGTGGCGCGCCCAAACGGCGTTCGCCATATCTACTCGCACGACAGCAATCTTTACCGTATGGCGCAAGAAATTGGCTACAAAACCGCCTTTTTCTCCGTGCAATCAGCCGACGGCAACAACTACACAAACCTTTTCAAGCAGTATTTGGATTTTTACGAAGACACGCAAGGGCTTACAAACAGCAGATATTCTAGTGCAGATGATGCCTATCTTGTAGAATTTTTGGAGCGCTTTGATGCAGGGAGCGCTAGCCTTATTTTGCTAAACCAAGTGGGCTCGCACGAGCCATACACCGTGCCAAAAGGCTTTGAAGTCTTTGGTAGCGGCAATTTTCTAGACAAATATCTAAACACGGTTACCTACACAGACGGCATCATTAGGCAAATTCAAGACGTGGTGCAAAGGCGCTTTGGCAATGAAAGCTGGGTGCTAATTTACACCTCCGATCACGGTCAGCACGTAACGCAAAACACTGGCGGAAAGGGCAGCTTTGCCTTTGCGTCAAACTACGAAGTGCCATTTTACATCACGTCTAATTCGCCGCGCGTGATGCAAGAAACCGCAAAGATCTTTGGCAAGTGCGAGTTTGCCTTTGCCGTGCAAATTTCTGAATTTATCGGCTTGATGCTTGGATATGACAACGAAATTTCATCGTGCGCGAGCGGCTACGTCAATGGCAACAACCTAAACGGCGACACGGGTTATATGAAAATAACGCAAGAAGGCGGCGTGCAAAAACGTGAGATCTTTTGAAATCGGACGTAATTTATCTTTTTGTATAATCGCAGAAATTTTTTAAAGGACGAAAATGCAAAAGTTATTACTACTTGCGCTTGTGTTTTTCGCCGCGTTTGGCGGGCTTGGTGCGCACGCGCAAATGCTGGAAAAAATCACAATCGCCGGGCCAATGGCAAGCGTGAGCCACCCGTTTTTTAGAATGATAGAAAGCGGCGCGCTAAAAGACACGGCAAAAACGGTTGAGTTTAAGCTGTGGAAAAACCCCGACGAGCTACGCGCGCTAATCCTTAGCAAGAGCGTTGATTTTGTTGCCGTGCCATCAAATGTGGCGGCAAACCTTTACAACAAGGGGCAAGATCTTAGGCTCATTGGGATATCTGTGTGGGGGATCTTGCAAATTGTCAGCCGCGATGAAAACATCAAAACCATTAAAGATCTTGTCGGCAAGGAGCTCATCGTGCCTTTTAGGGGCGATATGCCAGACATTTTGCTAAAAGAAATTGCTAGAAAAGAAGGGCTAGATCTAACAAAAGACATACGTATAAAATACGCAAGCACGCCTATCGACGCGGCGCAAATGCTGATTTTGCGTAAGGCGGACAACGCGCTGCTAGCCGAACCTGCCGTTTCTATGGTGCTGCTTAAGTCAAAAAGCTTTCCGGCAAAGGTTATTGCGCCAGATCTCTTCCGCACGATAAACATTCAAACCGAGTGGGGACGGGTTTTTAGCGCCGCGCCTAGGGTGCCCCAAGCTGGGCTTGCCGCCGTTGGCGATAAAACAAACGAGCTCATAGACAAGTTCTTAAGCCAATACGCCGCCGCGCTTAAGTGGTATAAAGAAAACCCAAAAGAAGCCGGCGAGCTAACGCACAAATACCTAGAAATGCTAAAGCCAGCGGCGGTAGAAAATTCCATCGCGCACATTCAGTTTGATCTTGTGCGCGCCAAAGACGCAAAGGCGCAAATCGTGGATTTTTTCAAGATCTTAGAAAAAGAAAATCCAAAGCTAATAGGCTCAAAACTGCCTGATGATGCCTTTTATTACTAGGCTCAATGCGGATATTTCTTAAGATCTTAAAAGACTTTCCGCGCTACGCGCTTGGCGGGCTTGGATCCCTTGGCAGCCTATTTTTGCTCTTTGGGCTTTGGGAAGCGGGGCATCAGCTATACGGGGATCTTGTCTTGCCAAGCGTTTTGGATACCTTTGCGGAGATAAAGCATAGCTTTTACGCCCTGCAAGAAGACATTATTTTGACGGTTAAAAGGGGCTTTGGCGGGTTCTTGCTCGCGGGCGTTTTTGGTAGTTTTTTGGGGCTTTTTGCCGGGTTTTTTGTTAGCGCGCGCGTGCTTGCAAGGCCGATTACGACGGTAATTCTTGGTATGCCGCCGATTGCTTGGATCGTGCTTAGTATGATATGGTTTGGAATGAACGATTTTAGCGTCATTTTCACGGTTTTTGTCTCGTCCTTTCCAATCGTGTTTTTGGGCGCGCTTAGCGCAACGGCAACGCTTGAGGGCTCGCTCAAAGAAATGGCGCAAAGCTTTGGCTTTACGAAAAAAATGCTGTTTTTTGACCTTTACTTGCCGCAGATTTTTTCTTACGGTTGTCCGGCTGTTTTAACAAGCCTTGGGGTTTCGTGGAAGATCGTCATTATGGCAGAGCTCCTAAGCGCTAGCGACGGAATGGGCGCGCAACTTGCCATTGCCAGAAGCAACCTAGACAGCACGGGCGTTTTTGCCCTTGTTAGCATTATGATTTTTGCCTTGCTGCTGATTGAATACGGCGTTTTAGAGCCCATAAAAAGGGAAGTAGAAGCGTGGCGCGACTAGATCTAGAGCACATCAGCTTTTCATACGGCACGAAGCGCATTTTAAACGACATCAATCTAAGCCTAAGATCTAGGCAATCCATCGCCGTCGTGGGGCCTAGCGGTGCGGGTAAAACAACGCTTTTGCATCTAGCCGCCGGGCTTAAAGATCTTGACCGCGGCAAGGTTTTTAGCACTTTTAAAAGCCCCGCGATGATGTTTCAAGAGCCGCGCTTGCTACCTTGGAAAACGCTCATCGATAACATCGCGCTTAGCCTTGTAGCACGCGGGGAAAGGCTTGGCGCGGCAAGAGATGCGGCGATAGATCTTGCGCTAAGATTTTCGCTCGCCAAAGATGACTTTAACAAATACCCAAAAGATCTTAGCGGCGGAATGAAACAGCGCGCCGCACTTGCGCGGGCATTTTTGCCATCTCCGGATCTGCTGTTTTTGGACGAGCCCTTTAGCGCGCTAGACATCGGGCTAAAACGCGAGCTGCAACAATACGTCATCGATAGGCAAGATCTTGCCGTGTTTTTCATCACGCACGATCTTCAAGAAGCCGCAAGGCTAAGCGATAAAATCGTCGTTTTAAAGTCAGACCCAGGCGAGATTGTAAAAACCGTAGAAATCGCCACGCCAAAACAAGAAAGAAGCGATGAATTCGTGTTCTCCGTTTTTAGCGGCTTGCTAAAAGATCCCGTCACAAGAAAGGTTTTTGAGCTTGATTGAAAGATTAGCGCGCCACATCGTTTTTGCGTATTCGTTTAGGATAATGCTCCTAGCCCTGCCGCTGTATATTTTCTTTGACATCACGCTTTGGGCTATCATTTGGGGCTTTGGGCTTGAGATCTTTAGCGACCCGCTAGCCTGGCACATTTACAGCCTGATTTACGGGCTTGGGCTTGGCGGGATCTTAGCCTTTACATTCACCGCCATTCCTGAAATGTATGAAGATGAAGCGCCACTAAAAGGCAAGCCGCTTGTGTATCTTTTCTTACTTTGGCTTGTGGGACTTGCGTTTTTCTGGCTGCAAGGCGTCTTTGGGCTTTGGGCGGCGTATCTTTCAAACATAGCCTTGCCGCTTGCGATAATCGCGATGACTTCAAGGGTCTTTCTTGGCGATCCACAAAAAAAGCAAATTGGCATATATCTTGGGATCTTAGGCATTTTTGCCCTGCAAAACGTGTTTTTTCTAAGCGAGCTTGGCTTTTTGGCGTTTGAGCCAATTGCCGTGCTAAAAGCAAGCGCTGGAATGTTCGTCGTTTTAATCATCTTGGTGTTTAAAAGAATGCTAGTTGAAACGGTCGATGACATTTTGCAAAAGCGCGCGCTTGATGAAACCTTTGCGCCAAAGCCGTTTAGGTTTAATTTGGCGGTTTTTAGCGTGCTTTTGTATTTTGGCACGGCTTTTTTCTTCCCATCTAGCCCTGTGTTAATCTGGCTTGGGCTAGCCGCGGCGTGCTTTATGCTAAACCTGCTAAACGACTTCTACATAGACGGTTTTAACTTCACCTTTAAGCCCTTTACCTTTGAGCAAGCGCTGGCGATTTTTCTAGCCGCTGCTGGCTTTGCCGCCCTTAGCGCGGATCTTGCCTTTAACGGCGGGGGGCTTTCAAACCACCTATTCCACTTTTTTACAACGGGCGTTTTTGGGCTTGGATTTTACACGGCGTTTTTGGTGATTGCCTTTGTGCATACGGGTAGGCGCCTTGAATTTGCTTACGCAAACCTAGCCGGCACGGGGCTAATTGCCGCCGCTTGCCTTCTTAGAGTTACCCTGCCCTTTTTTGATAATGACTTTGCCATCGCGATTTATTCTGCAAGTGCGATTTTTTGGGGCGTGGCGTTTTTGGTGTTTTTCTTTAAATACCGCGCATTTCTCACAAGCAAAAGACCCGACGGCAAAGACGGCTAAACTTGACAAAAATCTAATCTTTTACGTGTTTTAGCAAAAACGTTAAGCCTTGCGATGTTGTTTGGATCTTGCACGTTTAGATCCGCCATTTGGATTTTGAAACCCCACGCTGTGATCTGTTGGATCTTTGGCGCTGTCGGTTCTGTTAGATCTATGGCATTGCCTAGCTTGTGTGATCTGCTAAATCTTGAGTGGTGGCGAGATCTAGCAAGATCTTAATAGATCTTGGCGCGTGCGGGTGGAGTTGGGGCTAGCGAAAATCCGCACGCGGGGTTAGTTAGAATTCAAGGCTGACGGGGCAATGGTCTGAGCCATAAACATCGCTTAGGATTGAGGCGGATTTGACCTTTGGCACAAAGGCTTCATTCACGCAAAAGTAGTCTATCCGCCAACCGATGCCCTTGCTGCGGGAGTCAAAGCGATACGACCACCAGGTGTAATGCCCGGCTTCGTCTGGGTGGGCGTCTCTAAACACGTCGCGGTAGCCGCTTGCTAAAAATTTAGTCATCCACGCGCGCTCCTGCGGCAAAAAGCCTGGATTTTTGTGGTTTTGCTCGGGGTTTGCAAGATCTATGGGTGTGTGCGCGATGTTGTAGTCGCCGCAAAGGATCACATTGCGCCCGGCGCTTGTTAGGGCGTTGCATTTTTCAAGCACGGCGTCGCAAAATGCAAGCTTGTAGTCTAGGCGCGCGCCCTTTTCTTGAGAGTTTGGGAAGTAGCACGCAAGGAGTGAAAAATCGTCAAAATGCGCGATGATTGTGCGGCCTTCGTCGTCAAAATCGCTCTCGCCAAGCGGTTCAATGCCAAGGGGCTTATGCTTGGTGTAAATTCCAACGCCGCTGTAACCTTTCTTTTGCGCGGGCATAAAGTGCGCCGCGTAGCCTTTTACGTTTAGTAACGCGTCGCTAAGCTGGGATTTGTCTGCTTTAATCTCATTAAGGCAAACGGCGTCCGCCCCGCTTTGCTCTAGCCACTCTACAAAACCCTTTTTCTCCACCGCGCGCAAACCATTTACGTTCCAAGAAATTAACTTCAAAAATGTTCCTTATAGATTATTTGCAAAATCGCTCGCTTGGGCTATGACGCTCTTTAAGTGCGCCGCGCTTACAAAGCTTTCTGCGTAGATCTTGTAAAGATCTTCTGTGCCGCTTGGGCGAATGGCAAACCAAGCGTTTTGTGAGATGACCTTTAGCCCGCCAAAGCTTTCGTCGTTGCCGCGCGCTTTAGTTAGCACGTGCTCTATCTTCTCGCCCGCAAGCTCGGCGAATTTTACATTCTTTGGGTTTAGATCTAAGATCTTTGCCTTTAGATCCGCGCTGCAAGGCTTGTCTATGCGCTCGTAATAGCTCGTGCCGAATTTCTTTTGCATTTGCGCGTAAATTTGGCTGGGCGATTTGCCTTCTTTTGCCAAGATCTCAGCGGCTAGAAGGTTCATAATTATTCCGTCTTTGTCCGTGCTAAAGGGCGCGCCGTTAAAGTCTAAAAAGCTTGCGCCCGCGCTTTCTTCGCCGCCAAAAAAGCACTCGCCGCTCTCTAGGGGCTCTACAAACCACTTAAACCCTACGGGCGTTTCGTAAATTTCACGTTTTAGGCTGCTAGCAACCCTGTCTATCATTGAGCTAGATACGATTGTTTTGCCAACCTTGCCCTTGAAACCGCGCGTTTTTATGATGTGCGCGATGGCGACGCAAAGGTAGTGATTGGGGTTTAGTAGCCCGTCTTTGGTGACGATGCCGTGGCGGTCGAAGTCTGTGTCGTTACCAAAGGCTATGTCGTATTTATCCTTATGCTTGATGAGATTTGCCATTGCGTGCGGTGATGAGCAATCCATACGGATCTTGCCGTCGTAATCTGGCGGCATAAAGCTAAACGTGGGCTCGTAAAAAGAGTTTATGGGCTCGATGTTTAGATCATATTTATCACGTATGGCTTCGTAGTAACCAATGCCAGCGCCACCTAGCGCGTCCGCGCCGATTTTTATGCCCGCTTTGCGTATGGCGTCAAGATCTATGATGTTTTTTAGGTTATCAACGTAGGCGGTTTTAAAGTCAAATTCTTCTACCTTTTGCATTGCTTGCGGAAAGCTTAGGCGTTTTATGCCGCGCAAGTTGTTGCGTAAGATCCTGTTGGCTTCTTTTTCTATTTGCTTTGTGATGGTGGTATCAGCCGGGCCGCCGCTTGTGGTGTTGTATTTAAAGCCGCCGTCGCTTGGGGGGTTGTGCGATGGCGTGATGACTATGCCGTCTGCTTTAAACTTGCTGTGGCGGTTGTGATTTATGATGGCGTTTGAAACGGCGGGCGTGGGCGTAAAGCCGCCGTCTTTTGCGATTTTTACTTTTACGTCGTTTGCGGTTAGGATTTCTATGGCGCTACACATCGCGGGGTTTGAGAGCGCGTGCGTATCTTTGCCGATGAAAACCGCGCCGCTAACTTTGTCTTTTCTGTAGTCGCAAATGGCTTGCGTGATTGCTAGGATATGGTCTTGATTAAACGTGCGCTTTAGGCTAGTTCCCCTGTGCCCGGACGTGCCAAAACTCACTCTTTGCTCTTCTTGCGTTGGATCTGGGGGTAGTTCGTAATAATCTGTGATTAGTTGCGGAATGTCTTGCTCCGGCTTTTTTGCATTCATTGATACTCCTTCAAAACCTTTTAAAAGTTTAAACATATTTGGCATTAAATTTCAATAACTTAAGGCGCGAAACAATAAAATTATTAAATGCAAAGAAGAGATTTTTTGAAAAAATCCGCCGTTTTAGCAGCTGGGTTTGGAGCGAATTTAAACGCCGCAAGCCTTTTGGGCGCCGCAAAAGAGCCGCTCGAAGAAGATTACACAAAAGACGCCCTAGCGCAAAAGGCGCCAAGCGGCAAAGATCTTGTGCTAGATAAAAAGGAATTTGAGTTTTTAAAGGGGATAAATCAAAAGCTTTTAGAAGCGCGCCGCATTGTGGGCGATGGCAAGTATAATTTGCTGAGCTTTGATGAGTGCATTTTGTATCTTAGGCGCTATTCAAAGTTAGGCGATCTCTCCGCTCAAGAAAAAGAACGCCTTGAAGGTCTTTTTGCCAAGAGCGCTAGTATTTACGGCTTTTTTGGCGATAAAGTGCTAACAAAATTAACCTACGCCTTTAAGCTTAGTGAGCTAGTTAAGATCCCACACACGGGGCATTATTTGTTTAAGGATAGATCCATAGCGCTTTATGACAAGATCCGCGCGCAAATTGGGCAAGATGTGATCTTAACCTCTGGCGTGCGCGGGATAGTCAAGCAAATGCAGCTATTTTTATCCAAGACGCTAAGCACGGGCGGCAATCTTTCTTTGGCGTCAAGATCCTTAGCGCCGCCTGGGTATTCGTATCACGGCATAGGAGATTTTGACGTGGGTAAGGTAGGCTTTGGGTATAAAAACTTTACTCAAGATTTTGAAAAAACAGATATTTACAAAAAACTTATGGATCTGGGCTATGTCAAGATTAGATACACAAGATCTAACCCCTTTGGCGTGCAATACGAGCCCTGGCATATTAAGGTTGTTTTATGAAAAAAAATTTAATTTGGCTCTTGTTTGTTAGCTACGCCCTTGCCGCTTATGATTTTTCCGTATTCAAAAAAGGCGACGAAAACGGGACGACGATTTTAGTTGTTGGCGGAATTCAAGGCGATGAGCCGGGCGGCTTTAACGCTGCGGCGCTGCTTGCTACTAGATACAAGATCTCTCACGGGGCGCTTTGGGTCGTGCCAAACCTAAACTTTGACAGCATAATCGCAAGATCTAGGGGGCTAAGCGGCGATATGAATAGAAAGTTTTTGCATATTAAGCCATCAGATCCAGACTACAAAAACGTTGAGCGCATTAAAGATCTTATCCTAAACGATAGCGTTGATTTTGTCATCAACTTGCACGATGGAAGCGGCTTTTATCGTGAAAAATACATAGACGCTAGCCAAAATCCGGACAAATGGGGGCAATGCTCCATCATCGACCAAAAAGAAATAAAGGACGTGCGCTTTGGCAATTTAGAAGAGATCTCGCACTTTGTGGTGGAGCACGTCAATAGGCATTCAATCGCGGAAAAGTTTAACTACCGCACAAACAACACAAAAACGGGCGAGGGCAACGAAGAAATGGCAAAAACGCTCACGTGGTTTGCCGTGCGGCATAATAAGCCCGCCTTTGGCAACGAAGCGAGCAAGAATTTCTTAACGCGCACGCGGGTTTTTTACCATTTGCTAGCGGTTGAAGCGTTTATGAATTACGCCGGGATTGAATACGAACGCGATTTTGAGCTAAGCCCGGCGGGGGTTGAAAGGGCGCTTGATAAGGACATCGGCGTAAATATTAATCAAAAAATTGCCTTTAAAGTTACGGATATTCGCCCGCGCAACGCGTTTTTCCCGCTTAAAAAGGGCACCGCGCAAGAAATTAACGCGACAAATCCGCTCGTTACGCTTGTTAAAAATCCCGGATTTTACAGGGTGCATTACGGCAACAGGCGGTATGGGATCTTAGTGCCTGAATATTTTAGCTACGATGAAAATTTGAGCGAATACGAGCTTAGCATTGACGGTCAAGATAAAAACGTGAGCTTTGGATCTACGGTGAATGTGGCGCAAAGCTTTATGGCAAAAGAAAAAGACGGCTACCGCGTGAATGTCATCGGCTACGCGCGCGCGGGACTTGCAAACGAAACGGACGTAAATATCACAAAGCAAAGCCTAGCGCAAAAGTTTTCACTTGATAAAAAGGGCAATGTGTATCGCGTGGAAGTTTATAACACGCAAAACAACGCCTTTGCGGGTATGATCTTAGTGGATTTTAGCAAGGCAAACACGCGCGGGGGCAAGAAAGAGTGAGCGTTTTTACCCCAACCCCGCTAAAACGCTTGCTGTTTTTTGTGGTCTTAGATCTTGTGCTTTCTTTTGTGAGCCTTTATCTGGCGTATCAATTTAGGTTTAGCTTTAAGGTCCCGGCGGATTTTTACAACCACTTTTTGCCAATATTTTTTAGCCTTGCTAGCCTAAAAATCGGCTTTTTGTATGTGTTTAGGGCGTATTTGCTTGTGTGGCGGTATTTTTCCATTGACGGGCTAAACAAGCTCGTTAAGGCGCACATCGGAGCTTATGCGTCGTTTTTGCTGCTTTACGTGTTTTTTGGCGCCTATCTCCAGCCCTTTGCCCGCGCTATCATTTTAATTGACGGGCTTGTTTCTATTATTTTGCTCTCATTTGTTCGCCTATCAAAACGCTACTATTTAGAAAGCAAGGGCGCGTTTAAAAATTCTGCCGTCATCATCGGGATAGAAAACGATACGGGGCTTATTGTAAATCGCCTGCGGGAAAGTAATTTTTTTGTGGATAGCCTTTTTACCAAGCAAGAAGCGCTAGTAGGCGGGGAGATCTTTGGCACGCCCGTTTATGCGCTTGAAAATATGCAAAGCGTGCTGCAAGCCAAAGAAATTAAAATGGCCGTCATCGCGCACGAGTTTCCGCAAGAAGAAATTAACGAGATCTTCGAGCGCCTAAAAAACCTAAACATACAAGACATCAAGGTTTATAAGCCCTTTTTACAGACGGATCTTAAAGAAATTTCCATTGAAGATCTGCTAGCTAGAAAGCCAAAAGATCTTGACAAAAAGGCGATTTTTGACTTTTTGCTAGGCAAACGCGTTTTGATAACGGGCGCGGGCGGGAGCATTGGTAGCCAGCTAACAAAAACCGCGCTTGAATACGGCGCCAAAGAAATCATCGCCGTTGATAACAGCGAATACAACATTTACACGCTAATGAGCGCGCACGAGCAAAGCCATAACATCACGTTTTGCCTTGAAGATATTGCAAACACGCCCGCGATGCGCGAGATTTTTAAGCGTAAAAAAATCGACATCGTCTTGCACGCGGCGGCGTCAAAGCACGTTTTCATCGTGGAAAACAATATGAATTACGCCGTGAGAAATAATATTTTGGCAACAAAGGCTTTAGCAGATCTAAGTGCTGAGATGGGCGCGGATACGTTCTTGTTTATCTCAACGGATAAGGCCGTGCGCCCTACAAGCGTAATGGGCGCGACAAAGCGCGTTTGCGAGCTTTACTTGCAAAATATGGACGCCAAAAACACAAAAATGGTCTGCGTGCGTTTTGGCAACGTGCTTGGATCTTCTGGATCTGTGGTGCCAAAATTTAAAAGCCAGATCAAAGCCAAACAGCCACTAAGCGTTACGCACCCAGAAGTTACGCGCTTTTTTATGCTCCCTAGCGAGGCTTGCTTGCTTGTGCTCCAAGCCGCGAGCCTTGGCGCGGGCGGGGAAGTTTTTGTGCTGGATATGGGCCGCCCGGTAAAAATCGTAGATCTAGCTAAAAAAATGCTAAAGCTAACGGGCAACGAAGATCTTGGCATTGTATTTACGGGGCTTAAAAAGGGCGAGAAGCTATACGAAGAGCTATTAATTAACGAGCGCGATAAATCAACAAAATACCAATCTATATTCGTGGCGCAAAAAACGCCTTACGATATTAACCTGCTGCAAGGTCAGATCCAAGATCTAGCACACGCGGCGGATCCCGTTGCGGCTCTTAAGCAAATTGTGAAAGAATTTGCGCGTGAAGACTAAGTTCATTGTGCTAGATACCGAGACAACGGGCAAAGATCCTAAGGATAGGATAGTGCAACTAGCGTTCATCGTCAAAGAAGCCGGGAGCGCGCCTAAGATCTACAACGACTACTGCAAGCCAGAGCTGCCCGTTTCTTTTGAAGCAATGAGCGTTAATCACATCACAAACGAAATGCTGCAAGATAAGCCCCCCTGCATAAAAACGCAAGCCTTTAGCGCCTTGGCGGATCTAAATGCGCCTGAAAACGTGCTAGTCATTCACAACGCGCCCTTTGATCTTGCTATGCTGCAAAAGGAAGGCTTTGAGAATAAAATGCGCCTAGTGGATACTTACCGGTGCGCGCGGCATATTTTTAGCGAGCAAAATTCGCACGCGCTTCAGTATTTGCGCTACTCGCTGGGGCTTTACAAAGAAGAGACGCAAAACGCAAAAGCGCACGACGCGCTGGGCGATATTTTTGTGCTAGATCTATTAGTAAGCCGTATGGTTAAAGCCCTGCCGGCGCAAACGAATAAAATCGATGAGCTAATCCGCCTAAGCCAAGAGCCCGTGCGCATAAGAGCGCTAAACTTTGGCAAGCATAAGGGCAAGGAGCTAAGCGAGCTTGCAAAAACGGACAGGGATTATTTGCTGTGGCTTTTAAAGAGCAAGGATCTTGACGCGGATCTAAAACACTCCCTAGAGCTTGTGCTAAATGACTAAAACAATCATCTTTTTATTTTGGATCATCGTCGCGCTAGCTGCGGCGGCGTCGTTTTTTGTAATCCTAATCTCAAGCATTCTAAAAAAGCCCTACAAACCGCCTAAGAAAAAGATTAAATACTATTCAATCTCCGAGATCGAAGCAACAATTCAAAACAAAACAGCCACCAAAGAGCTACTAGCCGGGATTATTGACTCATTCATTGAATACCACCCAATCCCGCCAAAGGTTAATGGCGCAAACCCTAAAGACGCCAAAAAGCTACTGGATATGATCTTTACGCTCAGCGGGCATACAAATATGGATAACACCTTGCGCCAGAATATGTTCGATAGGCTCATCGAAGCCAATCCGGCGTATAAAAAAGAGTTCAAGCGTGGTAGATAAGGCGGTGATTTTAGCCGGCGGCAAAAGCTCGCGTATGGGGCGCGATAAAACGCAGCTTGACTTTGACGGCAAGAGCTTGCTTGAATTTCAGCACGAAAGGCTATCGGCGTATTTTAAAGATGTATATGTCTCCGCCAAGCGTGCCGCGCCCTTTGCGCCGACTGTTCTAGAGCCACCGGGAGAATTTGCGCCGCTAGCGGGGATAATCTCTTGCCTTGAAGCTTTGAGGCAAGATCTCTTCTTTTTTGCCGTTGATGTGCCGTTTTTTAGCGCTGGGGGAGTGGAGCAGATCTTGCGCGCGCACAAGGGGGAGAGCGCCACGCTTGCAAGCGTGGGGGGAGAGATCCAGCCGCTTTTTGGGATCTACACGCACAAGATCTTGGGTGCTTTAAAGGAGCATTTTGCGCGTAAAAACTACAAACTAAAGGCAATTTTGGCAGATCTAAACGTGAAAACAGTGGCGTTTAGCGACGATTTGGAATTTTTTAATATCAATACGCCGGCGGATTACGAACGGGCAAAGCTTATTCTAAAGGGCAAGCGATGAAAAAAGTTTTTTTATGCAACCTATCCAACATTTCAAGCGGCAATTGCAGCCAAGATTGCCGGTTTTGCACGCAAAACGTTAAGAAAAAAACAAACATACAGCGCTACAAGCAAAAAGAAATTTCCGTAATTGTAGAAGAAGCAAAGTTTGCCGCCGCAAGCAAAGCAAACGGTTTTTGCTTGGTTACGTCAGGGCTAGCGCTTGATAAACACACAAAAAAATACGTTCTAAGCGCGGTTGAGGCGATAAAAAAAGAAGTAGATATACGGCTCATCGCTTGCAATGGGCTTGCCTGCCGTCAAGATCTTGCCGACTTAAAAAGCGCAGGCGTGGAAGCGTATAATCACAACCTTGAATGTCAAAGGGATTTTTACAAAACAATTTGCACGACGCACGACTGGCAAGAGCGCTACCAAACGTGCATAAACGTTAATGAAGCCGGGCTTTTTTTGATATCTGGTGGGATCTTTGGCATTGGGGAGACAAAGGAGCAAAGAAAGATGTTCTTGCAAGATCTAAAGTCCGTGCAGCCTAAAAAAATCCCGCTTAATTTTTACATTCCAAACAAGGATCTTGATCTGCCTTACACGGTTATGCAGCAAGAAGAAGCGCTAGAAATTGTGCGAATGACACGCGATGTTTTTAAAGAAGAAATCATTATGCTAGCCGGCGGGCGGGAGCTTGTCTTTGGCGATGACTGGCTAAGAGCCATTGAAGCTGGGGCAAATTCCATAATCATCGGCGGCTATCTCACCACCGGCGGCAATGCCGTAAATAGCGATGTGGAAAAATTACTAAAGGCCGGTTACTCCATTGGATAATTCATCTTTGATTATGATCCTATCTGGGCTGCTTGTTATTACGCCCTTTCTTTCTAAAGTTTCGCGCTTGCCGGTTACGGTGGTTGAGATCCTAGCAGGCGTTGCCATCAGCGGGATTGTGCCAAAGAGCGAGCTATTTGGGATCTTAGCTGAAGTGGGGTTTTTGTATCTAATGTTTTTAGCCGGGCTTGAAGTGCATTTAAAAGATCTTTCAAAGCTATCCGCCACGCTCATAAAAAAGGGCTACTTTTATCATTTTTTGATTTACTTTTTGTCCGTTTTGCTGGTGCTAGTACTCGGCTTGCCGTATTTTTTTATGCTGGCGCTGCCGCTTATCTCCATTGGCATTATCATCACGCTGACAAAAGAATACGAAAAAGACACGCCTTGGCTTGATTTTTCCATTCAGCTTGGCGTGATGGGTGAGCTAATTAGCATTGTGGCGCTTACCTTTGCCGCTGCCGCGCTTAAATTTGGGCTTTCTTTTGATTTTGTAAAAATTATGCTAACGCTTTTAATCGTGCTGCTTATCTCCGTGCTTGGCTTTAAGTTTTTTAAGGTTGTGTTTTGGTGGTTTCCAGAGATTAAGATGTATCTAATGCCCTACTCGGACAACAAAGACCAAGATCTGCGGCTATCGTTTGCGTTCTTTTTTATCATCGTATCGATTATGATGTCTTTGGATCTTGAGCTAGTGCTTGGCGCGTTTATGGCGGGCATTATTGTAAATACGTTTTTCGAGCACAAAAAAGAGCTGCCAGAAAAGCTTTCATATTTTGGCTTTGGGCTGCTCGTGCCGCTGTTTTTTATCCACATAGGCACGACGATAAAATACGAAATGCTGCTTTCTAAGGGGCTTTGGAGCGTGGTTTTTTTGTTTATCGCCCTAAGCGTGCTGATACGATTTCTTAGCGCGCTTGTGTTTATCAAAGAATTTAGCCTAAAAAACGTCGTGCTTTTTTCGCTTAGCCAATCAATGCCGCTAACGCTTGTAATTGCGGCGGCGAGCGTGGCTTTTAGCGTGCATTCGATTGATGAATTCCACTACATCTCGCTTGTTATGGCAAGCGTCGTGGGCGTTATTTTAAACTCTTTGCTAATAAAATTCATCGCTGGTGCAAAATGGCAGTAAAAATGGCGGCAATAACGGTGGTAACGGCGGCAGCGCTAGCAGCCAAAGGATCTTGATGTTTTTAAATTCTGAAAAGTCTTTGCAAAAGCGCCTAGATCTTTGGGCGCAAAAGGGCATCATCACGCCACTTCAAGCCGCACAGATCCAAGATCTTGAGCGCACAAGCCATCAAGGCAGGGCGCAAGATTTACTCAAAGCAATTGGTTTTATTATGCTTGGCGCGGGGCTTGTGTTTTTGGTGGCGCACAATTGGAGCGAACTTGCCCGTGAGCTTAGGGCTCTCGTGGCGTTTGCTATCGTCGCGCTTTCTTTGGCGCTAAACCTGTGGGCGCACAGCAAGGGTAGCGCGGCTTTAAAACAAGGCGCGGCGCTTTTTTGGGCGCTTGGCTTTGGCGCGGCGTTTGCCATCATTTCGCAAAGCTACCATTTAAGCAGCAGCGAAGACGATTTTATTTTCTGGTGGCTTGCCCTTTGCGCGCCGCTTATTTTCCTAGACCGCTCAAAGCTGCTTTGCTTTTTGTATCTTGTCATTGGCTCGGTTTGGTATGCCGGAGCCGAAGATCACGCGCGCTTTGCGCTCCTAGCGCTGCCCTTTGCCCTTTGCTTTGCGCGCACACTCATCAAAAAAGAAAACTCCTTTGCGCCCGTGGCGGCACTTGCGCTTAGCCTTTTTCTGTGGATCTTTGTTTGGCGTGGCGAGATAACAAGCACGCAAATCGCCTTTTTATACGGCTTTTATTTTTTGCTTGGCGAGATCTTCTACGCCAAAGCCCCACTAGCCAAAAACCCGCTTTTTTTAATCTCCTTTGCCATCGCGGCATTCGTGGTGCTTTTTAGCGACGCCTTTTATTATGATAAAGACAAAACGCGCGTCGCCATTGCAAGCGGGCTGTTTTTGGGCGCATTTTTGCTGTGGCTAGGGCGAATGCAAAAGGAGCGGATCTTAATCCCCCTTAGCGTGCTTTGCGTAAGCGGGGCGCATTTAGCCGGCGATCCAGCGCTTGGCACTTACCTTGCGCTAGCCGCGCTCATTGGCTCGATGTTTTTTGCTTACGGCACGGGCTTTTTTAAGATCTACGCCACGCTTTTTGTGCTTCTTTTGACAAGGATCTTCTTTGATTTTGACGATCTCCTAACCAAAGCGACGGTGTTTTTAGCCATCGGCGCGGCGCTTGTCTTTGGCGCTAAGATCTTGGGGCGGCGTGGCGGGCGTAGCCAGCGCACAGATCGCAAGGACCGCACAAAATGAAAACCTGGCTTTACATCATCGCGCTTTTGCAGGTAGGCTTTCTAGGCGCGCTCCTTTGGACGTATGAAAACGTGCTAGCAGACGGAAAAACCGTTTATCTAAACGCGCGCATCATAGACCCAGCTGAAGTTTTCAAGGGGCGATTTTTGATGTTGCGCACAGATCTTGACACGCTTGATGTCAATCTAAGCCAGGATTTGCCCGCTAGCGGCAAGGTTTTTGTGGTGTTTAAAGAAGATGGCGGCGGCGAGCTGAAAATTTCATCAGTCAAAACGAGCGAGCCAGAGCAAGATCTTACCTATCTAGCCGCCCAAGCAAGCAGCGTTTTTAGCTACAAGATCCGTCTAAAAACCCCGCTTGATAGATATTATATGAACGAGCGCCTAGCCGTAATGGCAGATGATATGCGGCGGCTAGATCTAAAGACGCCGTTGCGCGTTAGGGCTAAGATCTTGCGCGGGCGCGGCGCTATAGAGGGGCTTTACGTGGGCGATGAAACAATAGAAAATTACCTAAAAAACACACAGCGCAAAGGACTTCCGTGAAATACGTAGATATGTTTTTGCTTTCAAAATGGCCGTGGATTATTTTGGTGCTTAGCGCGGCGGGCTCTGTGATAACGGCGCATTTTTTCTTTCAAGAATACCTTTTTATGCAGCCGTGCATTAAGTGCGTTTCCGTGCGCGTGGCGATGGTTATTATGGCGCTTGGCGGGATCTTGGGGCTTTTTGGCGCTAAGAGTTTCAAGCTTTTTGGCTTTGCGCTCATCTTTGGCGGGATCTTTTGGGGGCTAATGAACGCCTTTACGCTTGAAGAGATCCGTATGGCAAAGGAGCGGCAATTAGCGCCCGTGTTTTCTTGCGGATCTATGCCAAGCACGCTCGTTCCGCTTGAAAAGAGTATGCCATCGCTGTTTAAGCCAACGGGCGAGTGCGGCGAGGACGCCCCAAGCGTTGGCGCGGGCGTGAAGCTTTCTAAAACGCAAGAATACCTAATAAAGCTATACGCGCAGGGCTTTTATCTCTTTCCAAAGCAGAAGTTAATCACGCTGCCGCAAATTTGCATAGCGTATTTGCTTGCGTCTTTTGCCGTCTTTGGCGCGGTATTTTTCAAGTTTGTTCGCGGCAGCAAAGCGCGCGCGTAGGGGGAGTGATGGCGTCCAGCAAGGAGTATTTGGAGTTTATTTTGGGGCAGCTGTGCGAGACGGGCGGCGTAACATATAGGGCGATGATGCGCGAATACATCATTTACTACCGCGGCAAGATCATTGGCGGGATCTATGACGATAGATTTTTGATAAAGCCCGTAAAATCAGCGCGTGAATGTATGCCAAATGCGCGCCTTGAAGCGCCCTACAAAGGCGCAAAGGAAATGCTTTTGGTGGATAATGTGGATAATAAAGAATTTTTAAGCGGCTTGCTTAGGGCGATGTATGATGAGCTGCCTTTGCCGAAGAATAAATGAACGAACGGTTTTCGCTACACGCCCTTGCACGGCTTTTGTTTGTTTGTGCTTGCCAAGATCTAGGCTTTTGTTTAAAGCAGCGCTCACATCGACGTTTAAGATCCTTCCAGCTTCGCTTAGGCTATCTTTCACGCTTCCTAGCAGTCCGCTAAAGATCCTGTGCGTTTCGTTGTTGATAGCGTTTGTATTCGTCCAATATTCGTTTTTGCTACGTCTAAACCAGCCCCCACTCGTGTGTTTATGGAAGCTTTGGTATTCGGACAAGTTCAGATTTTTTGCGTTATTTAAACTGTTTGCGCCAAAGACTAGTCCAGCGTCAGTTAGCTTTGTGCTACTAGATCCGCCAAAGAGCACGTTAGAAGCAGCGCCCAAAATATTACCGCCTAGTTTGAAAAGCCCTGTTAGTGGCGATAGCGCAAAATCTTTAAAACTTAAATTACTTTTTAGCTTATCGCCAAAGCTTTTCTCGTGCAGTGTGCTGAAATTTGGATTAATCAAATGTTGCTGCCTACTTAAACCCTTAGCGCCGCCGCTTAGGCTACCTTCAATTTTATTTAGGCTTTGTAGCATTGCTTGCAAATATAACGTTTGCGGCTCGCTTTGCGCTTCTATCATTTTAAGCGAATTTTTTATGCTTTCATTTGCACTACGCGGATCTGCGTATCCAGCCCCGCCCGTGCCATCATTGGCTTTTTGGCTTGTTAAATCATCGCTTGCGCTAATGCTATCTGTTGCGCCGCCACCAAAGCCCACGAGCAAGCTAGCAACGATGGCGCTAACTGCTGCAAAGCTTGCAAAATTTGCTGGCGGCGGGGCTTGAAGTGATGAAAGCAGCGCGTTGCTTGCATACATTCCACTTTTTGCGGTTTCGTTGCTTGTAGTCGTTAGCAAGTCTTGCAATTTCATTGCCATTTCAGCCGCAAAAATAACTTTTCTAAGCTCGTGAAGTTTTTTCTGCTTTGCTTCATCGCCTGCGTAAAGACTAGCAAGTCCTGAATTCATCGCGCCAAGCGAGCTAATAAACTGCCTTGAATACGCCGTGCGCGCACGCGCTAGCTCTTGCGTGCTTGCCACCCCGCTTGATTGCAGTTGGCTATACTCAAGCGCGGCTAGCTTTAGATCTTGCGCACTATTTAACATATTTGCAATACCGCTCGTGGCTTCATCAACGCCTACTAGCTCAAACTTCACGGTCATATTTTGATTAACTTGGCGCTGTAAGTCTTTGAATGCGCCCAGCTCATTGCCCGTTTCACCCTTTAGCTCTAACAGCTCCTTTTTTGCTTGCCAAGCAGCAGCTAGATCCCCAGCGCGGGTGTAATACTCTATTGTCTGTCTTAGCTTTTGCTCTAATAGCTTCTTGTGTTCGTCCGCGTCTTTTTTGTTAAAATCGGCGATTGCCTGTGCGCGCTCGGTGTCTCTAGCTTTTAGCGCAAGCGCTGTGCTTGTCCCAGCAGTGCGGAGAGTTGCAATATGACGCTGCCATTTTAAGTTAATCTCATCAAGCTTTGCGCCAAGCGGGTTTAGAACTTTTTTAATTTCTTTATCGATTGCGCTCGTGTCTATCTTTGTTTTAAGAGTTTCCTTTGCTGTGCTAGAACGCAAAAGCTCATCAAGTGCTGCGCGTTTTTCTTTTAGCGCTTTTATCTCTTGCTTTAGGCTGTCTATTTTGTTTCTAGCTTCTAGCCCATTTAGGCGAAAGCGCATAGCTTTTGAAAGCTCTTCTCTTTTTTCTTGTATTTCTGCATTTAAAACGCTTTTTCTGTAATCAATCTGCGCTGCTGTTAGCTTTCTTGCTATTA
>CAUTXO010000014.1:0-34213 GCA_963542625.1 uncultured Helicobacteraceae bacterium
TTTAGATCTAAGCCCCAGCTAGCGGTGGATCTTAGATCGATGGCGGGCAGGATCTAAAGGTAGAAGCGAGTTCTTAGGATCTTGGATCTTGCCAAGATCTTGTCCGCTTCGAAAACCTTAGCGCTACCGTAAGATCTTAAGGATTTGTGCTACACCAAAGATCCCAGCCGCGCAAAATAAAATCCAGTGCGGTGGTAACTTCAATCCGTCTTAAAATACGCCTGTCCGACGCACACGGATCCATCTCCAATGGCGATGCTAGATGGCAAGAAAAACCTTTTGCCGGCGCCATTTAGCTCCTGAATGGTAAGTTCAAGTAGCGTTTTGTTTTGAAACACGCCGCCGCTAAGCACTACGTCGAGCTCGCTTTTAGCGCACACTTGAGCGATAATCGCCGCTAGGGTGTTTAAAAACTTTGACGCAATCAGCGTTTTGCTGGTTTCCTTTAGGATCTCTAGGATCATCGCGTCATAATTAATGACGCCACTTTTTGAAATTTCAAACGGATACGCGCCCTTGACGCTCTTGCTGTAAAAGCTTTCTATGACTAGCCCCGTTTGCCCTTCAAAGGTGTTAGCGCGCACAAAGCCGCCAAGATACGCCACAAGGTCAAAGATCCTGCCAACGGACGAGCTATAAACGGTGTTAATGTTTTTTGCGTGCATCGTGCTAAGCGTTTTGACAAGCGGGTTTGCCCTGTCAAAAAGCCCAAGACCCAGCTCCAAAGATTTTGCAAGCGCTAGCCGGCTGATGTCTTTTACCGCCGCGTCGCCCCCGATTAGCTTTAGCGGCTTAAAAAACGCAACGCGCTTAAACCCGCGCCGCGTGGCGCGCAAAAACTCGCCGCCCCAAATGGTGCCGTCTGCGCCAAGCCCCGTGCCGTCAAAGGCCACGCCAAGCACCTTGCGGTCTATGCCGTGCTCGCACATCACGCTTAAAATGTGCGCGTGGTGGTGGAAAACCTTTTGCGAACGGCGTTTGTGCGCCCAAGCCGACGAATAATAAAGCGGGTGCGCGTCGCAGCGCACATCCTTTGGCGCTAACCCGTAAAATTTTTTGAAGTTTTGAATGGTGCGCTCAAAACGCGCCGTGTTTTCAAGGGTGTTTAGATCCCCGATGTATGGCGAAGTGATGATGCTTTCCCCAGTAGAAAGCGCGATTTGCGACTTTTGATTTGCGCCAACGGCTAGGCAAGGCTTTGCGCGCGCGGGTAAAACAAGCGGAGCGTAACCCCTAGCAAAACGCAAAATAACGCGATGCCCACAGGCTTCTTGCACCACGCTATCATCAATTGGATTTATAATTTTGCGGTTGTAATCTAGGCAAAAGCGCACGTTTAACTTACGCAAAAGCTCGGATCTTTCATAAATTATGCTCTCGCCTTTTAGGTTTGCGCTCGTTGCCACAAGCGGGGTTTTTGCGGCTTCTAAGATGAGCGCAAAATGCGCCGACGGCGGCAAAAAAACGCCTATTAGCGTGGTTTGCGGCGCCACTGCGTCTAGCTGGGCGGTTTTTTTTCTCACAAGCGTAATGGGGCGCTCTTTTGAAGTAATTAGATCCCTTTCAAAGGCGCTTAGGTGGGCGAACTTTTCAATCTGTGCAAGGCTTTTAAACATCACAGCAAGCGGTTTGTCCCCGCGATTTTTCATCTGCTTGATGTTTTGCACGCCCGCGCTATTAAAGGCGCCACACATTAGCAAAAACCCGCCAACGCCTTTTACCGCAAGCGTTTCTCCGTTTTTTAAAAGATCTGCAGACGTGGCTATGGCGTCCTTTGTTTTTAACGCTTTGCCGTGCTCGTATAGCGTAAATTTTGGCCCACACGCCTTGCAAGCAACCGGCTGGGCGTGATACATTCTAAGGCGCGGATCTTCATACTGCGCGCGGCAAAAATCGCACATCGCAAAGCGCGCCATAGCGGTGTTTTTTCTATCGTATGGCGTGGCTTTGACGATGGAATATCTAGGCCCGCAATTGGTGCAATTGATGAGCCCATAGCGATACCGCGGCGACGAAGCATCGGCAATTTCAGCTAGGCAATCATCGCAAACGGCAATATCGGGGCTAACCGTTGCTAGCCCCGCATCTTTTTTAGAGGGCAAGATCTTAAAGCCCGTCTCATTTTTTTGCCTTATGCGCGTAATGCTTATGGAGTGGATCTTTGCAAGGCGCGGCGGGTTTTGCAAGGCGCGTTTAAAGGCTTCAAGCGCCCCTTTTGCGCCTTCTACTTCCACGCTAACCGCGCCGTTTGTGTTAAAAACAAAACCCGCTAGCCCAAGATCTGCCGCCGTTTTGTAAATAAACGGGCGAAAGCCAACGCCTTGAACGATACCTTTTATGTAAATTTTTAGTCTCATTTTGCTGCTCGCGCAAATTTTATCACAAAGCCTAAAGCCTTAAGTTTGATAAAATACGCATTTTTCGGAGGTCATATGTTTGCGCTTTTAAAAAATTTATTTTCGGCTCTTAACTCCGCGCAAAAACCGTATCAGGTGGCTTTGGCTTTGTCGCTTGGTTTGCTAAGCGGTTTTTTGCCACTTTTTACCCCGCTTAATTTTATTTTGCTGTTTTTTGTTTTTACGCTGAATATTCCGATAGGTCTTTACTTTGCAAGCCTTGCGGCGTTTGGGTTTGTTGGGTATTTTTTGGATCCACTATTCATCGCGCTTGGTGAGTTTATATTGACGCTAGATGCGCTAAACGGCTTTTTCACAGCGCTTTACAACAACCCCTTTGCCCTTTGGACGAGCTTTAATTACACAGGCGTGATGGGTAGCTTTGTAGCCGGCTCTATCACAGCGTTTGTTGCGTTTTTTGTTTTCAAAGCCTTTGTGCCAAAGATCCGCGCCGTTCTTGAGCGCCTAGCGGCAAAATCCAAGCTCCTAGCGTGGCTAAACCCTTACAGTGACAAGAAGCTAAAAAAAATACCGGGAGCCATTCGGTGGTGGGGCGCGCTTGGGTTTATCGGCATTTTTGGCGGCGTTGCGGCGCTTTTGCTCCTTGTGCTAGATCCAGCGCTAAAGCTAGCGCTTGAAAAGGGCGTGGGTTTTGTGACGCGCACGGACGTAAAAATTAAGGATTTAGAGACAAAACTAGCCGAACTTAGCCTTGAAATCAAAGGGATAAACGTCTATAAAAACGATGAAAAAACGCTGAAAATAGACAGGATCTTTTTTGCGGCAGATCCTAAGCACGCAGCGGCAAAAAAGCTAGACGTTACGCGGCTTGGCTTTGCAAACTTAGATCTTAACCCTGCTCAAGATCCAGCGCGCAAAAAGCCTATCGGCGGTAAAGATCTAAGTGCTGGCGCGGCGCAAGGCGGGGGTGGCGCGCAAACAGCGCAAAGTGCGCAAGCGCCAAAGTCCGCTCAAGATCTAAGCAAAAAAGAAAAGAGCGGCTTTGCTATGCCAAGCGCGAATTTTCCAAGTGTTGATGAGATCTTGGCAAAAGAAGGCGTTACATCGCTAAAAGAGCTTGCCGCCATAAAAGAAAACTCGCAAAAAATCAAAGAAAAATGGCAAGAGATCTCCGCGCGCGACCTAAATTCGCGCAAAATAGATGAATTTAAAGCGCGCTTTGACGAGTTAAAAAAGCTTAAAGTTAAAGACGCCGCTACGCTTTCAAGCGCCCTAAAGCAAGCTAGCGCGCTAAAAGACGACCTAAACGCCTATAAAGAGCACATCGAGAGCATTTCTAAAGAATTTAAGGGCGATGAAAAAACGCTGCGGGGCTACATCGCCACCGCGCAAAGCTTGCCGCAAGCAGAATTTGCAAAGCTTGTGAAGAAGTATTCAAGCCTAACAGGCGGTGGGCTTAACTTTGTTTCTACCTACATTAGCCCCGCGCTTTCTGGCTACCTAGCGCAAGGTTTGAAGTATTATGAAAAGCTAAAGCCATATCTAAAATCCAACGCAAAAGACGAGAAAAAGGACGAATTAAAGCGCAAAAAAGGCAGGTGGGTTAAGTTTAAAAACAAAAGCGCCTATCCCGGATTTTACATACGCAAAATAACGGGGAACGTCCTAGCGCAGGGCGTTTCTTACGATTTCATCGCGCAAGATATCACGAACGAGCAAAAGATCTTAAACAAACCCGCAACCGCAAAGCTCACCACGCAAGCAAAGGTGTTTAAAAATTTTGTCGTAACCGGGCTTTACGACACAAGGGGCAAAGAAAGCCTGATAGAAAGCCGCGCGCGCCTTGAGGACTTTCCGCGCAAAGAACTACTGACTTCAAACGACTTCGCCGTGAAAAAAAGCGTTTTAGACGCGCTTGGATACCTAAGGATTGCGGATCTAACAAATCTAAGCGGCGATTTTAAGGTCGATTTTAAAGACACGAAAATGGCGATAGACGGTATGGATAATAAGACCGGCGAGATCTTAAACAGCGTGCTGGATAAAATTAAAATTTTTAGCCTTAGTGGCAAGCTTGGCGGCAAGATCTACGCACCAAGCCTTGATGTGGTGAGCGATCTTGATAGGAAAATCGGCGCGGCGGTTTCTAGCGTGTTTGATGAAGAGCGCGCGAAGTTTGAAGCAGAGCTAAAAACTAAGCTAGAAACAATGCTGCGCGCGGAGCTTAAAAAAGCGAATTTGTCTGATGAAGAAATGCAGAAAATTGGCGGCGCGCTAAAGAGCAAGGAAGATTTTTACGCCGCTTTGAATAATGAGCTAGAGCAAAGATTTTCTAAAAAAGCGCTAGAAGAGCAACTCAAAAAAGAAACGGACAAGCTCATTAAAAAAGAAAGCAAAAAGCTTGAAGACAAGGCAAAAAAAGAATTGAAAAACCTTTTGAAGTTTTAGTTTGGCGCGGTAAGCGGGCACGCGGGGCTTGCTTGGCGCGCTTGGTTTTGGCGCGCAGCGGGTGCTAGCGCGTGGTTTTTGTGGCACCGCGCGGTGGTTTAGGCAAGGCTAGGAGAGACTTTGGCAACGGTTACTTTGGCAAAATTATACGAACGGCAGGGGCATATTAGCGACGCTTTGGCAATCTACAAAAGCGTATTGGCGCAAGATCCAAGCAACAAGGAAGCCGCGCGCGCACTATGCCGCTTGCAAGATGACGACGAATTGCGGCAGGGCGTGGATCTAGCCCGGCTTGAATTTTTCATCGCGATGAAAGACGCCGCGCAGTTTGCGAGCTTTGAAGAATGGTTGGCGCTATGGAATTAAAAGAGATAATACAAGACGTTTTGAATGAATTTAGCACGAAAGAGCAGGAGCGCTTAAGGCAGGCAGAAATGGCGCAGCCGGCGCAGCAGACAGGCTTGGCAGGGCAAGCGCCGCATTTGCAGCAGCCGCAGGCGCAGTATTTGCAACAGGCACCGCATTTGCAGGAGATACAACAACTGCAAGCACCGCAGGCGTTAGCGCAAGGCGGGCAAGATCTTATGGGCTATGCGCCTATGGATCCAAGCAACGCACCGGCGCAAGATCCAAGCCCGGCTCAAGATCCAAGCCCTAATCGCCTTAGCGCAGATCTAAGCGCCGCGCACAACAAACAGCCAAATGGCGCAGATCTTAAGCCTTCTACCTTTGGTGCAGCGCAAGATCTAAGCAGCAGCCGCGCAGCAAGTGAGCAAACGCAAAGCCTAGAAGCCGGGCAAAATAGTGTAAAAGAGCAGCTGATTAAAGATCTTGCCTTGCTTGCAAGACCAGCGCCCGCGCCCACAAGCCCCACGCACAAAAGCCAAAATGACGAAGCGCTTTTTTTGCAAGAGCTAAAATCCAGACTTCTTGTGCTTTTTGAAGGGCTAAGATCTAAAGATTTGGTTTTTGTAGAAGAAAAGGTGGATTTAATCATCAACTTTCTTGAGCTTGTGCTTGCCAAAATAGAACACCGCCTAGATACCCTAAACGCAGAACGATAATTCCTTACATCTAAATCCGCTGCGCAAAGTCAAAACTAGCTGAAAATTTTAGAATTAAGCCCGGTATTTTAGAGTGTTTGTTGTATTTGATGCTCTACAAATCCCGCGCTAAGCATTTTGTTCGGGGTTGTTCTTGATAGGAAAAAGAATTTTTTGAGTGCTAGTTTTTCTTTTGCGCCAATCTTATACGAGATGACTTTTAGGTAGTCTAGGATCTCGCGCGGGGGGATTTGCGTTTTTTGCGCTTGGCGGTTTAGAATGTAGCGCGGGATCTTGACCCTTTGGCGCAAAAAGCTGGCGCTAATTTTTTTAACAAGCCGGCAATTTCTCACGCAGCAAAGCCGCGCAAACACAAAGGGCAGCCCGGTTTTTTCTTGCCAAAGCAAGGCAAGATCTAGGGCGGTTTTGTCTTCTAGCCAGAGCTTAAGCCCCCTATCGCCGATGACGACTTCTCCTTTTACGTTTAGGATCCGCGCTAGCTCGTTTGATGTGTTTGACGCCGCGTCAGCGCGCAAGCTTTTGGCGGGGATTGCATTTATTTGATGGCTAGGATCGGCTAGATCTTGTGCCTTCCGCTACCTTTGCTTTGTGCTTGGATCTTGGCGCGCACGAGCAGATCTAGATCTATGTGCGGCGCACCAGATCCAGCGGGTGTGGATCTAGATCTATTAGCGGATTAGCGCCAGCACCGGATCTAGCGGTGGCGGTTAAAAAATCGCCACGAAGATATTGCCACCGCGGTAGATGAAAAACCTCTTTTTGCCGCTTTTTGCCAGAGCCTTTTTAAGATCTTTGATGTTTTTAATTTCTGTTTGCTCTACCTGCACCACAACGTCGCCTATTTGCAAGCCAAAATTCGACGAGCGCGCGCCGTTTTGTGTGCTTGTTAGCATTACGCCTTGCAAATCGTTTGGCAATCTAAACCGCGCGCGAAGCCCCGTGTCTAGATCCTTAAACGTGAAGTTGCCGTGATTTAAAACGCCCGAAATATCCGCGGCGGTTTCCGCAAGATTTACCTTTACGGCTAAGATCTGCCCGTTTCTTGCGATTTTTAATTCTATGACGCTGCGAATGTTTTTGTTACCGATGATGTTGCGAAGCTCGTCCGTGCTATTTATCCTAACGCCATCTACTTCTAAGATCAAATCGCCCCTAAGCAGCCCCGCGTTTTGCGCCGGGGAGTCTTTGGAAACGCTCGTAATTAGCACGCCGTGATCTTGCTTGTAGTAGTTTGAGAGCTCCCTATCTAGCTGGCCTATCGTTATGCCAAGCCGCGCCCTTTGATACACGCCCTTTTCTATGAGCGCCTTTGCAATGCGCGCGACCATATTTGACGGAATGGAAAAGCCAACGCCGTTGCTGCCGCCGCCGCGGGTTAAAATGGCGCTGTTTATGCCTACCAAAAAGCCAAGCGAATTCACAAGTGCGCCGCCTGAGTTGCCGGGGTTAATCGGCGCGTCGGTTTGCAAAAAGTCTTCGTATTCATTGATGCCGATTGAGTTGCGGTTGGTGGCGGAGATTATGCCTGATGTTACCGTCTCGCCTATGCCAAAGGGATTGCCGATGGCAAAAACAAGGTCGCCTACTTCTATTTTGTCTGAATCATAAAAGCTCATATAGCTAAGATCTTTGGCTTGGATCTTGATGACGGCAAGGTCGCTTTTGGGGTCGGCGCCGACGATGCGCGCTTCGTATTCTTTGTTGCTGCCGCTAAGCTGCACGATGACTTTTTGCGCGCCGTCTATTACGTGGTTGTTTGTAACGATGTAGCCGTCTTTTGAGATGATGACGCCAGATCCTAGCGAGCTTTGGCGGCGGCGCCCGTAGTGGTTGTAATCGTCAAAAAACTGTCTAAAGAAAGGATCTTGAAACACTTGGTTTTCATTTAAGCCGGCGGTTTTTTCTGCCGCTATGCTAACGACGGATCGCTTCGCTAGCTTCAAAACGCTTGAATAAGATAGCAATTTATCAGATGGTGTGGGGTTTTCTCGTTGAACGTCCTTGCTTACTAGATCAACGTCAAAGGCAAAAGCCACCGCCGCCGCCACAAAAAAAGAAACAAGCTTTTTCATTTAGATCCTTTGCTATCTTGCTTTTGTTGCCATTTTAATTCCGCGTTTTTAACGGCTGTTTAACCCGCTATCTCTTCGCGCGTTTTCTATCCGTTTGCGTTAGGTATTTCTTGCGCAATCTGATATTTTGCGGCGTAACTTCTACTAGCTCATCGTCTTCTATCCACTCAAGCGCGATTTCTAGGTTAATATCCCTAGGTGGCACAAGCTTGATGGCGTCGTCACTGCCGCTAGCGCGCATATTCGTTAGCTGCTTGCCTTTGATCGGATTGACGTCTAGATCATTAGGCCTTGAGTGCTCGCCGATAATCATTCCAACATAAACCTTTGTTTGCGGCGTTATGAATAGCTCGCCGCGCTCTTGCAAGTTAAAAAGCGAATATCCAAGCGCCTCGCCGTTTTCCATAGAAATGAGCGCGCCTTGCGTCCTGCTTTCTACTTCGCCGCTGTATTCTTGGTAGTTTAAGAATGAGTGGTTCATCACGCCCTCGCCCTTGGTATCTGTTAAAAATTTGGTTCTAAAGCCAATGAGCCCGCGCGCTGGGATCTCAAACTCCATTCTCGTTTGCCCTACGCCCATTGGCACCATTGACTTCATCACGGCCTTTTTCTTGCCTAGTTTTTCGATGATTGCCCCGCAAAATTCATCGGGCAAGTCGATGACTAAATGCTCGAAGGGCTCGCATTTTTTGCCGCCGATGACCTTGACGATGACTTCCGGGCGCGAAATTAAAAATTCATACCCCTCACGGCGCATATTTTCAGCAAGCACCGTGATCTGAAGCTCGCCGCGCCCGCTTACTTTGAACTTGCCCTCGCCGATTTCTTCAAGCCGCATTGCGATGTTTGTTTGCATTTCCTTTGTGAGCCTGTCTTTTAGCTTGTTTGAAGTTACGTGCTTGCCCTCCGTGCCCGCTAGTGGTGAGTCATTAACGCTAAAAATAACGCTTAAGGTTGGCTCTTCTATGTGGAGCGGATCTAAAGGCACAGGGTTGTTTGGATCTACGATGGAGTCGCCAACGTCGATTGTATCAAAGCCCGCCACCGCGCAAATATCGCCCGCAGAAGCGCTTTGCACTTCCATTCTGGCAAGGCCTTTGAAGCCTATTAGCTTGCTGATTTTGCCCGTGATTTTTACGCCATCGGCGCGGTATAAAATGTAGTTTCCGCCTTTTTTGAGCTCGCCGTTAAAGATCCTAGCAATCCCGATTTTGCCGACGTAATTGTCGTAATCTAGCGTAAAAACCTGCGCTTGAGATGGGCTAGCGGCGTCGCCTGATGGGCTTGGGACTTCTTTTACAATCGTTTCAAAAAGGGGCTTTAGATCTACGTTTTCATCGGATAAATTGTATTTTGCATAGCCCTCGCGCGCGGCGGCGTAAATAATGGGAAAGTCTAATTGCTCGTCGCTTGCGCCCATTTGGCTTAGAAGATCAAAGACTTCATCGACCTTTTTTTCAGGGTCGGCGGCTGGTTTGTCGATTTTATTTATCACCACGATTGGGCGTAGGCCGATAGAAATTGCCTTTTTAACGACGAATTTTGTTTGCGGCATAACGCCCTCTTGCGCATCAACAAGTAGCAGCACGCCATCGACCATTTTCAGCACGCGCTCCACTTCGCCGCCAAAATCCGCGTGGCCAGGCGTGTCTATGATGTTTATTTTCACGCCGTTATATTCAATCGCCGTGTTTTTTGAGAGAATGGTAATGCCCCGCTCGCGCTCAAGATCATTGCTATCCATCACTCTCTCTGCCACGTTTTCGTGTGAAGCGAACGTGCCTGATTGCCTTAAAAGCCCATCTACCAAAGTCGTTTTGCCGTGGTCGACGTGCGCGATGACGGCTATATTTCTAATATCCAAGTTTCAGCCTTTTAAAAAAACGCAATTATACATTACAATTAACTTGCCAGGGCTTTAAAATACTTTTAATAAAATACGCTTTTCTAGAGGTCACAATGAGAATAGACAAATTTATAAACAGCACCAACCTAACAAAGCGCAGATCCGTAGCCAGCGATATGCTCCGCCACGGCATCGTGTTTCTAAACGGCGCGGTGGCAAAGCCCGCAAAGGACGTGAAGGTGGGCGATGTGATAGAAATTAAAATGCTTGATGGCACGCGCAAATACGAAGTGCTAAAGATCCCCGCGGCAAAAAGCATTTCTAAATCCTTGCAAGGCGAGTATGTAAAAGTTTATGAATAAATTCACGCTCCAAAAAGAACAAGATCTAGCCCCCCTTTGCCGCTTTTTAAAGGACGAATGCCGCGCTAAGATCTTCTTGTTGCGCGGCGAGCTAGCCAGCGGGAAAACAACGCTTGTGAAATACTTTGCCGCACAGTTTGGCATAAAGGACACAAGCTCGCCGACCTTTTCTGTGATGAATAATTACGCAGATCTTATCTACCATTACGATATTTATCAAAAGCCCGCGCTTGAGTTTTTGCAAAGTGGCTTGGCGGATAACTTTGCCGCGCCTGGTTTTCACTTCATCGAATGGGCTGATGAAAACATCGAGCGGTTTTTAAAGGCGCTTGGTTTAGAATATCGCGTGATTAGTATCACAAGAAAAGACGAGAAAAGAGAAATCACCCTTGCATAAGCTAGAAGCTACAAACCTTTATAAATCCTACAAACAAACGGAGATCTTGCACGGGGTTTCGGTGGAGATTAGCACGGGGGAAGTCGTCGGCTTGCTTGGTCCAAATGGCGCGGGCAAAACGACCACCTTTTATATGGTGTGCGGCTTGCTCCCTTGCGGGCGCGGGCAAATCACGCTTGATGACAAGGATATTTCGCGCCTTAGACTTCACGAGCGCGCGCGTGAGGGCATTGGGTATTTGCCGCAAGAATCCAGTATTTTTAAAGATCTAAGCGTGGAAGACAACCTTTACCTAGCCGCTGAGATCGTGTATAAAAAAGACAGGCAGCGACAGCGCGCGGTGGTAGAAGAGCTCCTAGAAAAGCTAGGCGTGGAGCAGATTAGGCGCAGGCGGGGCGCAAATCTCTCAGGCGGGGAGCGCAGGCGGGTAGAAATTGCGCGCGCCCTTGTGCCAAATCCAAAGTTTATTTTGCTTGACGAACCATTTGCGGGCGTAGATCCTATCGCCGTGATAGATATTCAAAAAATAATCTCCTTTTTAAAAGCCAACGATCTTGGCGTGCTAATTACCGACCATAACGTCAGAGAGATCCTAAGCATTTGCGATAGGGCCTATGTTTTAAGCGGGGGCAACATTCTAGCAAGCGGGACGGCGGCGGAGATTACGTCTAATAGCAACGTCGTGCAAAATTACCTAGGCAAGAACTTTAGAATATGATAAAAATCGCGCCAAAGGCTACACAAACCGTCAAAATTTCGCCCACGCTGCGTAGCTGGCTGCCGCTTTTGCAAGTCCCGCTTGATGATTTGGAAGTTAAGTTAAAAGATCACATCAAGGATAATCCTCTCATTGAGATCCGATCAAACCGCGAAGAAACCTATGAAGAAAAGGATAGCCTAAACGAGCGCATAAACGAAGAGGACTTTCAAGGTAGCGACGCCAACTACCACCGCCGCTACGAAGAAAAGCTCTCCACGCTTGATACCATCGAAGCGATGACTTTCAACAAAAAATCCCTTTACGACGTGCTTTACGAGCAATTAACCGATGATCTTTTCCCGACGCGCCTTTCAAAAGACATCGCCGCGGAGATTATCTTTCATATTAATTGCGACGGCTATTTTGAAGGCAGCGTGGCAAAAATCGCCAAAAAGTTGCAAATAAGTGCCGCAGAAGTGGAGCGCGTGCGCCAAAGATTTTCCTACCTTGAGCCAGTCGGCGTGGGCGCTGTGGATTTTAAGGAGTCTTTTTTGTTTCAGCTCCTTGATGCGAGCGTAAGCGATGAGATCTACAAAACGGCAAAAAAACTCATCACGAATTTTGAAAAAATCGGCAACTTTCACAAGGAGAAAAACTTTGCCGAAGCGATGAAAGTGATAAAAACCTTTAAAAATCCGCCCGCCATCGAATACGCCGAAGCGCCAAAGGAGATTGTGCCCGATATTTTTGTGATCTTAGAAGGCGAGAGCCTCAAAGTGAGCTTGAATGATAATTTTTACCCCGAGATTGAGATTAACGACTACGGGCTAGACAAAAAAGACGAGTTCGTGCGCCAAAAGATCAAAGAAGCAAAGGATCTCGTCGATGCGATCGATATGCGCAAAAAGACGCTGAATAAAATCGGGCTGATGATTGTGGAGTATCAATACGATTTTTTCAAGGGCGGGGATATTAAGCCGCTGAAACTCGTGGATATTTCCGAAGATCTTGGGCGCAACGCCTCGACCATTTCGCGCGCTATTAGCGACAAATACCTAGCGTGCAACCGCGGGATCTTTAGCATTAAGAGCTTTTTTAGCGTCTCCATCGATGACACCTCGACAAAAGCCATCAAAGACTACATCGCGCACATCATCAAAGAAGAGCCAAAATCAAAGCCCTTAAGCGACCAAAAAATCGTAGAAATCGTGCAGGATCACTTCCACCTAAAAATGGTTAGGCGCACAATCACCAAATACCGCGAGCAGCTAAATATTCCCAAATCCGGCGAACGCAAACGGCTGTATCTTTTGAACTAAGCCTAGATCTTAGCGAGCGGACAGTAGCGGGTAAGATCTTAGATCTAGATCTAACACGCGCAAGATCTAAGATCTTAGATCCTACTCCCGCGCGTAAGATCTTTAAAGATCTTAGATCTTAGCGCTGCGGCGGTGGCGGTGGCTAAGATCTTAAAGATCTTAGATCCAAGCAAGCCCGCTAGCTGCGGTTGCCAGTGAGAACGGCAAAAACAGGCGCGGCAAGGCGTTTGAGCGCAAAACCAGCGAGCAAAGAGATGAAAATCGCCAGCAAAACGCAGCCAAAGTATTGCACGAGCGCAAGGTTTGTATCCATCGGAATGACTTTCACAGACGCCTTTTTGATGCCCGTTAGCAGCGGCTCGTGCGTGGCGTAGAGCCAAAACGAATACCCGCTTAGGGTTTTAAGCTTGGCGTAGATCTTGTCGTTTTGCACCAAAATTGCCGAGAGTTTCCATAGCGCCAAGCTACCGATGAGAATATTTGCTAGCCCTATTAGCGCAAAACTTTCACCTAGCGTAATATTTGCAGCGGCGATAGCCACGTAGGCCACGCCAAGATCCGCCCAGCCAAGCCTATCCGCCGCGCGTGGGTCTAGCCTATACTTGACGATGTAAAGCCCCAGCGTAAAGAAAAACAGCGCCGCAGATGAGACGACGTAAATTTCCGCGCCTAAGATCCAAAGCAAGCTCACGAGTGCAAAAAACGCAAAAGGCGCGGCGTCTGCTAGGCGTTTGATGAATTTATGCAGCAAGACCAAAATGAAAAGATCCCGCAAAAACCAGAGCTGATACATCAGCGGGTAGGGCTCGCGCACGGTGAATTTGCCGACGAAAACGTCAATGTAATCGATGACGCCGAAGTTTGCCACGATGTTTGATGGCTTGCTGAAAAACCCTTGCAGCGCGGGTATGCTTTGCGCGGTAAAAAACGCCAAAACTCCTAGCGCATTCCACAGCAAATACGGCAGCAAAATGGATCTTGAGCGCTTTTTTAGCACGGTGGCAAAGGAGTAATCCTTGAAAAACAGCAGATAAGATGAGAATAAGAAAAACAGCGGGACGGCGACGGCGGCAATCGTGCCTGAGATTAGGCTTCTAATCAGTTCTACCGTGGGGGGGGGGGGCAACTATTAATGAATTACCAGCGAAATTTACTTCTGTGATGTTGTTGTGAATGAAAACAACGAGCACGATGAGCAAAAATCGCAGCGCGTCGATGCGCTTTGAGACAAAGCTATCTATTTGTGTGTGCATACAGATCCTTTCAAACCGCGTAGTGTAGCACGGCGCGTATTAAGCAAATTTTTCTAAGTAGGCGTCAAAGCTTCTTAAGAGCTCCTTTTCTTTGGCAAGGGGCATACGCATTCTTGGCTCGCCTTGCTCTATTGCGGCGTAGGGATTGCTTGGCGTTTTGATGTAGCGCAAAAAGTTTGCCGTGGCGCGGATCTCCGTCTCATAATGGCGCGCGGCTAGGCTTAGCAGGCTGTCTGTTTTGTAAATTGGCGTCGGCAAAACGGCGATTATTTGCCCCTTATCTACTTCTTTATCGATGTAATGCAGGGTCACGCCAAGCGGTTTTTTGTCTAAGATCGCCCATTTGAAAGCGTCTAAGCCGCGCACGGCGGGGATTATGCCCGGGTGGCAATTGACGATTTTTTTGCCTTCAATGCATTCGGGGCTTATTATGCCAGCGCCTGTGATTAGATAGACGTCGCAAGAGTTGTCAATATCCGCGTCGTTCGCGCATTTTTTGTAAAAAAGCCCGCGTTTTAGCGCGATTTCTTCGGCGCTAATGGAGTTTTCTTGCGCGGGGCGGTGCTCGAACAAAACCTCGCGCTTTTTTCTGGGGCTAAAGGGCAGGGCGTAAATTTTCAGCGCGGGGGGGGGGGCGCCGTTTTCTAATAAAATATGAACTACTTGCTCCGTTTTTAAGTGCGGGAAGTCATAGGTGATTATTCCTACTGTTTGCATTGGCTTGCCTTTTTGAAAAACTTTGGAATTATATTTAATGGACTTTGAAGTAAGCTTGCGGGCTTAAAGGACGGCGATGAAAAAACACTCAAAAGTCGCGGCTGAGCTCCGCGGGGGGGGGGGCAATCTCCTACAAAAGCTCATTCTAAAGGCTTTTATCTCTGTTTATGACGCGATGTTTCTAGCAAAGCGCGCCAAGTTTAACCGGGCGGTTTCTTTTGGCGATTATTTTGTGGATAGGTCAGAAAAGGCGGCGCGGCTTGGCTTTGGCGCGGGCTCAAGCGTTTATGATAACGTCCTGATCTTGGGCGATGTAAAGGTTGGCGCTAACACGTGGATTGGCCCAAACGTAGTGCTAGACGGCAGCGGCGGGCTAGAAATAGGCTCAAATTGCTCCATTAGCGCGGGCGTGCAGATCTACTCTCACGATAGCGTCAAGTGGGCGCTAAGCGGCGGAGCGATGGGCTATGAATACGCAAAAACAACCATCGGCGATAGATGCTACATAGCCCCGGGCGTTATCATTCAAAAGGGCGTGAGTGTTGGTAGCGGCAGCGTCATCGGCGCAAACAGCTTTGTAAATAAAGACATTCCAAGCGGCGTCAAAGCCTACGGCACACCCGCAAGGGTTGTGGGAAAGGTTTAAGCCTTTGGTGCGTGTGATTTGTTTTTGCCAAGATCTTGAGCACTGCTAGCTGATACGTAAAGGCGTATGGAAAATTTGCGCGCAATGCAGAATTTAAAGCTTGTTGTTTTGTTGTGCGGGCTTTGCGTGGTGGGATCTTGTCTTGTGCTTAGTTTTGTGCGTTGTTTGTGGGCAAGATCTTGCCACATAAAAAGCGTGCAAAAGGTGGCGGCGCGTTAGCTTTGATGGCGGCACACAAAAGCCATACGCGCGAATGTGCGGCGTATGGCAGCTAGGCTAAGCTTTGCCTAAAAATTCTCTTAATAGATCTAAGAAATTTTGTATGTCGCTTGCGTTTATTTCGCCGATGTTTGCAATTCTAAAGGTGTTAAATTCGGCTACTTTGCCAGGGTAAATCGTAAAGCCCCGCTCGTAGAAAAAGTCGTGCATTTTGTTAAAATCCACGCCGCTTGGAATGTGAATGGACGTGATAATGCGCGAATGGTGCGCGTCATCTACCAAATACTCTAAGCCTAGATCCCTTAAACCCTTTGTGAGCGTCTCCCACGAGGCGCTGTAGCGTTTGTATCTGTTTTCTATGCCCTCAGCCTGCGCTTCTATGATGGCTTGCTTTAGCGCATAAAGCGTCTGCACGGGCGGCGTGAAGCGCATTTGGTGAGTTTTTATGAAATGCTCGTATTGCTCGTATAGGCTTAGGTAAAAGCTGCGCGGCGTGATGTCTTTTAGCTTCTCGATGGATTTTTTACGCGCGATAACAAAACTAACCCCCGCCATTGCCTGAATGTTTTTGTTGCTGCTTGCCACCAAATACGAAATATTTTGCGCCTCCATATTTATAGGAAGGGCGGCGTAGGAGCTCATCGCATCGACGACTAGCTCAATGTTATTTTCGCCCGCTAACTTGCCAAACGCGTTAAGATCACTAAGCAGACCCGTCGTTGTTTCGTTGTGGATCACGCACAAATGCGAAATGCGCGGGTTAGCTTTTACCCTAGCCTCTAGCTCTGCCATATTAATAGGCGCGATTTGCGAGCCTGTGAATTCGTCGTAATCTATCTTGTAGCGCGCAGCTATTTGGCACATTCGCTTGCCGTATGCGCCGTTGTTGATAATTAGAGCGCATTTGCCATCTGGAATTACAGACGTTAAAACCGCCTCTACGCCCGCTGTCCCGCTGCCGCCAAATAAAACGCTTGTGTAGCTTGCGGTGTTTGCAACGATGGACGTTAGCCCGTTTGAAATAAACTCCATCACGTCGCCAAATTCTCTCTCGCGCGGGCAAATATCGGGGACGACCTGCGCCATTTTTACGCTATCGGTTGTGGTGGCTGGCCCCGGATTTAAAAGAACGTTTCTTTTTATTTTCATTGTTTTTGCCTTTATTGTTGGTAGGATCTTAGTTAGAGCTCTGTTTAAATGCGTTTTGTCGTCTATCTCGCACCAGGTAAGATCTTCTATTTTTTTCACAAAAAACGGGCTTTTTGCGCTTACGGCGCTCATAATGGTTTCGTAATCAAGGTTTTTGTTTTGCTGCGCGATAAATTCGTCGCACATAATTTTATATTGCGCGACGGATATTTTAGAGATCCCAACGAGCTCGCCGCAGATCTCCTTAAGATCTAAAGCCTTTTTAGACATCGCCACCAGCACGCCGCTAGCGGTGTTTTCGATATACACTTCATCGCCTGAATGCGTCGCGCCGCTAGCTAGGATCACATTAGCCCGCTCATCGCTTAGCAAAAAATCCAGCGCGGCGTTTTCGTATAGCAAGTCGCTCTCTAGCAGCAAAAAGTCCTCATCTAGCGCGTCTTTCATATTGTAAAGCGTCATCATACTGCCACTTGTTTGAAACTCCGCGTTTTTGACCGTCTGCACGCCGCCGCACTTGCTTGCTAGCTGCTCGTAAAATTCACTCAAATAGCCCGTGCCTATTAAGATCCTTTCTATTCCGTGAGATCTTAGGGCTTCTATGCTGCGTTTTATCAGCATCCTGCCTTCTAGCTCTAAAAAGCCCTTTGGCTTTTGCTGTGTGAGATCCCCAAGCCTAGATCCAAGCCCCGCTGCCAAAATAACCGCCGTTTTTATCACTTTATTTCTCCATAATCACGTTAAACCTAAGCCCCGTGTTTTTGTAGCCTGCAATGTTTTGCTCGTAAATGCTAAGCTTTGCGCCAAGCTCACGGCCTAGATCTCTAAACCAATCCTTGCTGTAAAACAAATGGTCTAGTTTCTCGTATTTTTGTTTGTATGCCTGCCTTTCTTGCTGAGACATACCGCTTGTGCGCGCTTCTTCGTAGTGCTCTTTTTGCGCGGCGTCGTTAATGTCAAAAATGGCAACTTTCTTCCTTGCCTTGGCGAACATTTTTTCTACCACGACCCTTGCGTAGTCAAGATCTTTAAAATATTGAAACACGCTGCCGCTGATGATGATTTCGTATTGCGTTTGCGTGTCTATTGCGCGCGCTTCGATGTTGTCAAATTGCATCGGCGCTAAAACCTTGCGTGCAAGGTTGATAAGTGGGAGTGAATAGTCTGCCCCCCCCCCCCGCTACCATACTAGGATCTTGCATTTGCATTGCGTAAAGGAGCGCGCCGCTACCGCAGCCTATCTCATAAACGCTCGCGCCGTTTTTAATTTCTAGGCGCTCCATAATGTCCTTTGCACTTTCTAGCCAGCTATCCACGCTAATTGCTCCAGAGGTGGTGTCGTAACCATCGGCTTTAATCAGCGCTTCTAGCAAATAGCGTTGCACGCGCGCTTCTCTACTGTTCCAAATATCCTTCCATTCACTCATTTTTTCTTCCTTAATGTGGTGTTTTTTACGATTTCTAATGGTGGGCGCGGCGTAACGGCGTCTGTGTTGCATTTAACGTGCAAAAATTCTAGTCCCGCGCTCTTTGCTTTTAGCGCCGCTTCAAAAGTCTTTAGATCTCTAACGGGGCCATTTGGCGCGTTAAAGCCGCACGAGGCTGCAACTTGCGAATAATTTAAATGCCCTTGATAGGTATTTTGCCCGCCTGTGGATTTGTTTTGCTCGTTATCAAAAGCGATGTATGTAAGATCTAGCGCTCCGTAACGCCCCGCCGTTGCTAGCCCGCCCATATGCATAACAAATTCCGCGTCGCCGCCGCACACAATCACTTTTTTGCCACCCTTGGCAAGCCCCGCGCCAAGGCTAAGCGCCCCGCCCATATTGCCCGCCATATAAAAATTGACGGTATCTGGCATAAAGGCAAACATTTCCCGCGCCGTGTTGCCCGTCGTGCCGATAAAAACGCAGTCTTGCCCCTTGAAAAGCTCGTTTAGAAGCTTTAGGTATTCGCCCCTTTTGGGGTAGGCGTCTAGCTTTGGCGCGTTTTTGGCTTCTAGCTCCACGCTACCAAAGGTGTCCTTTTGCAAAATGCAAATGGTTTTGCTGCTCGATGAGCGGTTTATTTGCGCTAGCGCCTTGGTTAGATCCGCGCTATCTAAGATCTCGTGCTTGTATCCGTATGCGCTTATTAGATCAGGCAGGGCGGTGGCTAGGTGCTCGTGCTGAACTTCGCTATCGCCAGCTTTATACGTGCGCCACGAAACGATAATGGCGATATGGATATCGTATGGTTTTAAAAGGCTTGTGATGCAAGATCCCATATTCGTAAGCCCGCTTGATTGCGCTAGGACAATCGGTTTTTCCCCCGCCATTGCAAGGCCCGCTGCCATTGACGCCGCCACCGCTTCGCTCGCGCAAGGGACGTATTCTAATTTGCCCGTGTTGATGATCTCGTTTATTAAATTTGTTGCAAAGCTGCACGGCACGACGCAAAAATGCGTATAGCTTTCTTTAGCCAGCGCGCTTACAAAGTCTTTCGTATTTAGCATTTACTTAAGCCTTTTCCAGTTTTTTAGTTCAAAAATATTACCCGTAACTTCCCACTCGTCGCGCACGGGGTAGTGTTTGTCTTGCGAATAGCTAACGCTTGAGGACGAAATAATGAGCTTTCTGTTTGCGCCAAGCCTTGCTGTTTTTGTTGGATCTGTGTCTCTTACGCCGCAACCATCATCAAGGGCGCTGCAAACAATGCTCGGCACGTCGGCGTTACTCATAAAAAGATCCGAGCGTTTCAGTGCGCCTTGCTCGTTAAAATCCTTCACCATCAAAAGCGGATTAACGCGCCCTGTTACTATTCGCTCGTCAAAGCCGCTAGGGATGAGCTGCGAAAACCTTACGTCTATTCTGTTGTGCGTGCTTTTTCGCCAGCCGTGATCGGACATTAAGATGATTTTTGTTTTGTCGTAGATCCCTTGCGCCTTTAGCTTTTGCAAGAGCTCGGCGATTTTTTTTAGCGCGATGATGGACTCAATGTAGCCCGAAGATCGGACGGTATCGTAATCGCCTGAATTAGTCATTGTGTTTGGCGGGTGCGGGATCTGAAACTGCAAATATTTCAGCGTTTTTTGCTTGTTGGTAAAGCCGGGCGTGCTAGTTAGAAGCTTTAAAAAGCCCCAATGCCCCGATTTATACAGTGTATCGCTGATATTTTTTTGCCCCCTTGATAAAAGCCCAAGCCACGTCCCATCCGCATACATAGGGCTTTTTGCAAAGAGCGGCAGGGCTTTGAAAAGGGAGACGGCATAGAGCATTTTTGTTTCGATAGATCTTGTAAGATCTTTCGTATTGAGCGTGTAGGTTTCGTCGTATTTAGGGTTTGCGTAATACGTATAAACGTTTTCTGGCTTTTTTGTGAGAAATTGCGGCTCAAAAAAACTCACCTCATAGCCCGCTTTGTTAAAGGCGCGCGGCAAGACTTCGTAAGCCCTATTGACCTCATCTTGCGGGATGCCGCCACGCATTTGTATATTATGCACGCTGTAATAATGCCCGCCAAGCACCGCGCCGATACTATCTGCCGTGCAAGCGCCGCTTGAGAGCGTGTTTGGATACCACGTAAAGCCCGTGTATTCTTTGAGAACGTCTTTTTGCGAGTTTAGGATGTCTTCGATGTCGTCAGATCTAAAGGCATCTAGAAAAAACACAAGGACGTTTTTTTCGGGCGAAAAATTGAAAATGGTGCGCTTTTCGTCTTCAAATGCGCTTGCTGCTTGAGCCTGCGCGCCAAAAACGGCAATAAATACGGTAAAAGAGAAAAGTGTTTTTAACGCCTTCATTATTTTAGCGACACCCTTGTGTGTTTTTGGCCTTCATTATTTAAGCCTTTTCCAGTTTTTAGGATCAAAAATGCTGCCCGTTACTTGCCATTGATCTTTCACACCATAGTCCTTATCTTTTGAGAAATTAACAGTTGTGGTTGAGATAATGAGCTTCCTGCCCCCCCCCCCCGCTACTTTTGTTGGATCTTTATCCTCTATGCCGCAACCATTATCAAGCACGCTGCAAACAATGCTTGGCACGTCGGCGTTACTCATAAAAAGATCGGACTGTTTTATCTCGCCGCCTTCGTTAAAATCCTTTACCATCAAAAGCGGATTAACCATACCAGGGCTCATTCTGTCTTGATAGCCCCTTGACACAAGATCTGAAAAATTTGCCTGTATATTGTTGTGCGTATTTCTCCACCAACCGTGATCGGACATTAGTATTATCTTTGTTTTGTCATAGATCCCTTGAGCTTTAAATTTTTTTATTAGCTCGCCTATTTTTTTGATTGCTACGTATGATTCCGTGTAATCTGACGCTTTTTCTATGTCGTAAGTTTCATCCCTTGTCATTACGTATGGATCGTGTGGAATCCCAAATTGCAAATATTTTAGAGTTTTTTGCGGGTTTGTAAAACCTGCGTCACTTACTAATAATTTTAAAAATCCCCAATGTCCAGATTTTGATTGTATGTCGTTTAAGCCTTTTTGTTCTTTCTTTAAAAAACCTAGCCACGTTCCGTTTGAATACACGGTTTTCTTTACTAGCATTGGTATTGCTTTAAAAAAAGATATAACGTATAGCATCTTTTTTTCGATCTTTACTTTGCTTCTAAAAGTATCTAAGTTGTATTTGTGATCATATTTTGGGTTATGGTCGTATATATATACATCTTTTGGCTTTTTAGATAAGTATTGCGTATAAAAGTAACTAACCTGATACCCCTTTGGTATGAAAGCATTTGGAAAAATAGAGTATGCCTTATTCACTTCTTCTTGCGGAATGCTTCCCCTTGCTTCTATATTTTCAACCGTGTAAGAATGCCCCGCAAATACGGCAGCGATAGAATCGCAAGTGCTCGTCCCCGTGCTAAGCGTGTTTCGATACCACGTAAAACCCGTGTATTCTTTTAGCAGATCCTTGTCTTTATTGAAAATATTTTGCATATCATCGCCGCGAAAGCCATCCAAGAAAAACACAAGGACGTTTTTTTCGGGCGAAAAATTTAAAATGGTGCGCTTTTCTTCATCAAAAGAGCCGTTTGTGCTTTCGTAATGCGCCTCCTCTTTGTGCGGAATATTAGACGCAAAAGCCGCAAGCAGCATTACGTTGATGACGATGTAGATCTTTTTGAACGCGCTTGCGTATTTGTAGAGCAAAACGCTAACCGCCCAGATAAAAACCGCGATGGCAAGCACTTCAAAAAACGTCGCCGCCCTTGTTGCTACAAGCTTTTCAGGTGTGTGAAAGATGAAATGATCGATTAAGCCGTAATTTTTAACGATCACAAAAGAATACAGTAGCGCGCCAAGACTTAGAACGTTGCCCGCTAGAATTAGCGCAGATCTTAGCACCTTGCTCGCGGCAAAAAATACCGCCACCACCACCGCAATTGCGGCAAAAAATACAAGAAATAAATTTGCTAAAAGGCTTTTAGATCCAAGCGTAAAACTCTCGATGTCGCTTATATAAAGCAGCACGGGGTTTAGCACTAGCATTAGAAAAAGCAGGGCAAAATAAATCAGCGCGTAAAGGGCAAAGGGGCTTTGGAGCTTTTGCAAAAATGCCGCCTTTTTTAGCGCGCTAGCAAGACCCAAGATCACGAAAAGCCCGATGGCGACGTAGGCAATGTTTTCTCGTTGGAATTTAATCGGCGATATCTCAATAACGCGGCTGAAAAAGTCAAACAAAAAGACGCCAAAAACCACGCATACAAGCCACAAAAAGCCCTGAAACCACGCGTTTTTTTGCTTCTCTGTTACGATGTAGCGCACAAGCAAGACAAGATCTAAGAAGGTAAAGATAGTGATCGTTTCAAGCAAAAGCAAAAGATTTCTATCCCCCGTTGTTAGCGCGGGCACAAAATATTCGTATGCCTTCTCAAAACCAATGGCGGCAATTAGCACAAAAAGCCATATATTCATTTGCAAACGCTCGTGCAAAGCAAGCAAGCGCTCGCGCCACGCGTGCTTTTTGCCGCCGCGTTTTTCTTTGTATGCCGTTAGTTTTTTGGAAAACAAAGGCCCTAGTTTTAGCTTTTTTTCAAGGATGTTTTTTGCTAGTGAAAAAAGATTGTTAAAGGTCCAGTAAAGCAGCAAGCCGCTTGCTTCATTATAAAGCACCACCAAAAAAACCGCCGCTAGGGCGTAGAGCTGGATCTTTTCAGATTTGCTAAGCAGCTCCAAATAAACATAGGCAGAGAGCAAATTAGCCGCCGTCATCAAAAGCGGCAGCAAATGCACGCCGCCTAAAAGCGCATCGGGCGCGCCTAGATCTTTAATGCCCCAAAACGATACGCCAGAAAGCGGCGCGTAATTAGAAAGCAAATGGAAAGCGGCAAAAAAGAAGGGGATCTGAATGAGAAAGCCCATCGAAGCCTTTATGCTGTGGCTTGGGTGATAGCCAAAGCGCCGATAGACCGTTTTGATGTAAAAATAGCGCTCCTTGCCCTTGTAAGATCTTTTGATATTGCGGATCTCGCGGCTCATAGCGCCTTGTAAGATCATATCCTGCGTTTTCCATTTTTGCGCTAGATAATAAAGCGGCAAAATCACGATATTTACAACAAAGCTAAGAATAATGATAGAAGCGCCGTAATGCCCCGTGGCAGCATAGGCGGTTTCTAGGGCTAGGCGCATTAAATATTCAAGCGGAAAGATGAAGGTGTAATATAAAAGATCTAGCATTTTTGTCCTATTTCTATGAGTGTTTTTGCCGTTGCTTCACCCGCGCTGCCAAAATGGAACAAGGCGGCCTCGCGCAGATCTTTAATGGCGCGCGCGTCGTAAGTGGCAATGGCGTTTTGCAATGTAAGATCTAGTGTGGCAAGGTGCGTTTTGTCTATAACGGTGGCGATTTTGTCAAAAACCGTCTCCTCCCAAATAGGCTGCTCCACATCCTCAGCTTCAAAGCCCTCGCGCTTAATTTTGTTCTCCATCAGCACAATAGGTTTTTCATAAATAAAGGCAAAGTCAAAGATGATCCCTGAAACATCGCTAAGGAGCACGTCAGCGCGCGCCATTGCCGCAAGGGGCGAGGGGGCGCGGTCAATTTCTGCGTTTGGATATTTTGCAAGCGCGGCCTCTATGCCTTCAATGAGATCCTTTTGCGAGATATACGTTTGCGGGTGCGGGCGCAAGATCACGTGGAAGCCCGCCTTTAGCAATTTTTCTATCGGCGCGGCTTTGAATTTTGTCAGCATAGAATTCACACCCCAAGTAGGCGCAACAAGGCAAACCTTTGCGCTAGCGGCTGTTTTTGCGGCGCTATCTTTCGCGACCGCTTCTTTTTGCAAAAGCATTTCATCATAATACGTTAGCCCCGTTTCATAAAGAGCTTTGGCAGGCAAGCCGCGCGCCTTTTCTAAAGCGCGAACGCTTGGGATCTGGTGCGCGCCCGAGCAAAGCACGGAATCAAAATAATCAAAGGCGAATTTTTTATAAAATAGCGCGTCTGTGGGCGCGTGTATGATGTGTGCGTAATGCGCGACGTTTTTTGAGCGCTTTAGATACATCACATCCAGTTGTGGCGTCGTCATCGCAACGACTTTGGCGTGCAAATTATTCATTAGCGCAAAAGCGCTAAGCCCATTGCCGATGAAAACCGCGCGAAGGTTAGCAAAGGAGACGCTTAAAATAGGGTCTTTTTCGTCCATCGTGTAATAAGCCACGCGCGCTCCTAGGGCGTTTAGGGCGCGGATGATGGGCAAAAACACCTGATAGTATTGCGCGCCTTCAGAAAAAAGCAAAATGTCCTCCTCCACCGTCCGCAGATCTTTGGAAACCTTTTTGCCAGAGAAAAAGGCAATGGCGCGGTAGAAAAAATCCCGCACGGAATACGCAAGTGCCGCGACGACGCCGACGATAAAATAAATCAGCATACTGCCCGTGCCTGGATCTAAATACGCAAAAGCGGGCGTTACGAATAAAAGCAGAAGGAGTTTTGGCATTTACATAACCTTTTTATGCGGCATTTGGCGTGATGTTTGTAGTGTGTGCGGCACAAAGCGCCGCGGCGTGCTTAGATCTTGCCTGCGGCTAGGATCTAAGCCTGTTAGGGCGCTAGCTTTTTGGCGAATTTTTTGCGCCTTCACTAGACTTAGATCTAGCAGGTGCGGCGTCTTACCTTGCGCGTGTTTCATTACTTTGTGCCCGGGATTAGCTCTAAGATCTCTTTAATTGGCAGCAGGGCGGCTTCTGCTTCTAGGGATCGCTTGTGCTCTAGGATGGACGTGGCGGTTTTTAGCATACTAGGATACGCGGCGCGGAGCATATGGTTGGCGTAAATGACGACGTTTATGCCGCGTGCGGCAAATTCATCCGTGGTAACGGCGTTAAAGGACGTTGGGACGACGACGATTGGCGTGTGAGCGTCGCTGCTCCTAAAGATCTTGACAAACTCAAAAATCTCGCTTGGATCTTTCTTGCGGGAGTGGATCATAATCCCATCCGCGCCCGCCTTAACGTATGCCGCCGCTCGCTCTAGCGCGTCGCTCATTCCCTTGTCTAGGATGAGACTTTCTATCCGCGCGATAATCATAAAGCTTTTTGTTACCTGCGCCCGCTTGCCCGCGCGGATCTTTTCGCAAAAATGCTCGATGCTATCTTGCGTTTGCGCCACGTCGTTTCCTAAAAGAGAGTTCTTTTTAAGCCCCGTTTTGTCCTCGATGATAGCCGCGCTAACGCCTAGCCGCTCCAAATTGCGCACGGTAAATTCAAAATGCTCTATTTTGCCGCCTGTGTCCGCGTCGTAAATAAGCGGCTTTGTCGTTACTTCAAAGATCTCGTTAATGGTGGTAAGCCTTGCGGTTGTATCAACGGCTTCAATATCGGGCTTGCCTTTTGAAGTGCTATCTGTTAGCGAGCTGCTCCACATACCGTCAAACTCAAGATTATCCACGCGCACGTTTTGCACGATGAGCGCGCTTAGGGCGTTATGGACTTCTAGGATCTTTACTAGCCCCTTTGCCTCTATGAGCTCGCGCAGCCGCCCAAGCCGCGCTGTGGTGGTAATGCCAAGCTTAGCCATCTCGTCTTTAATTCGCATATCGCTTATGTCTTGGCTATAGGGCACTTCCACAAGCTTGCCGCCTATTTTGCCTAAGATCTCTAGCACTTCTTCACGCAAGATCTTTTGGTGATTGCTTTTCCAATCGTCGCCGTGCAGGACAAAATCAGGCTTTAAAGCCAAAAGATTTTCTTTGTAGCTCGCCGTTTTTTGCTCTACGATCTCATCAACTAGGTTTAGATTTTCAAGCACTTCTTTTCGTTTTTCATACGACAAATAAGGCACGTCGTTTAGCTCTCCGCAAGCCTTTAGCGACAGCAGCCCAACCGTTACGCTTCCTAACTTCTTTGCTTCTTTTAAAATACGGATATGCCCTGCGTGCAACAAGTCCGCAATCATACTCACATAAACTTTTTTCACGGATTTCCTTTTAAAGCCGAAACTATACTGTATATTTTTTAAAGTCACGTTTAATTTATGATCCCGGTGCCTTGCATATTGGCGCTATGGTAGATCTTCACGCCGTATTTGCGCGCAAAAAATAGCATTACTTGCTTTTGTAGCGTGGCTTGGGTGGAGGGGTAAAACCACGCGTTGTTAGAAAGCACAATCATATAAGGCGGCGAATTTTGATACATCTTTTCTACTGTTGCTTCGTAGCAAATGGCGTTTCTCACCCGTTGCCCGATGAGCGTGTAGTCCGATGGCTCTTGCGCGGTTTGGAAATCTCCGGCGCCGCCAAAAAACACGTTGTTTATGCGCTTTGCAAGGAATTTAGGCAGCGGGATCTCCTCGCCAAAGGGCACCAAAAAAACCTTATTTATAATCCGCACATCGCCGTTTGAAAAAATATACGTAGAGTTGAAAAAATCGCCATTATCATAGAAAAGCCCGCCTGTGATGATGACGATTTTATGCCGCAGGCTTAGATCTTGCAAGGCTCCAAGCAAGGCGCTTTCCTTATTTAAAAGCATCGCAAAGGCGCTCTCAGGCAGGATTATTGCGTCTTTTTTCTCTTGCGCGGCCTTGCTAATTAGCCCCAAGATCTTGCCGACGTTTTGCTTTAAAAGCTTAGGGTCCCACTTGTCTTTTTGTTTGATCTGCGTGTCTGCAAGGGTGATGTTTGCCTTTAGCGGCTCTAGCGGCGCGGCGCAATTTAGGCTAAGCGCCAGCGGCAAAAGGGCTAAGATCTTGAAGCGTTTTTGCAAAAAAAGTAGCGCAATGAGCGCGGCGATGACGAAAAACAGCTGCGTTTTACCAACGCCAAAGCACGTAGGCGCAAGCACAACTTCAGGCTTAAACCACTCAAAACCAAAAGGCGCGAGCGCGTCAAAGCCAAAAAGCATAGCCCCCGCACGGTAAAAAATATTTTTAAACCAAAAAAGCAAGTAAAAAATCGCGCCGTAAATGGCGGCAGCAAAAATCGGCGCAGCAAAAACAAAGACGGTGGCGTCTTTGAATAAAAAGCTCATTCCAAGCCACCAAAACCAAGTAAGCCCGGTCAAAAACCCGGCTAGAAACAGCGTTTTTTTATCAAGCACCAGTAAAAGCGCAAAGCCCACAAGTGCAAAGGCGCCGTTTAGCAGCTTTGAACTTAGCCCAAAATATTCAAAATATATCGCCGCGCTTAGGCTAAGGCAGGCGGCTAGGGCGTAAAAAAGCCTAGTTTTAAAGCTCTTAATGCTAATATGCGCCGAAATTTTTTCGCAAAGGTCGTTTTCTATGCAATCGGGAAGTTTTATCGGTAGTATCTTACCTATCATCGTTATATTTGCTATTTTTTATTTTTTGCTGATCTTACCACAACAAAAACAGCAAAAAAGGCTAAAGGCTATGCAAGACGGGCTCAAAAAAGGCGACAAGATCTTGATGAATAGCGGCATTATCGCCGTTGTGAATAAGGTGGAAGAAGAATTCATAAAGGTAGAAATCGCGCCTGAGTGCATCGTGAGGGTTCAAAAAGAGTTTATAGCAAAGAAATTCGACGATGAAAAGTAGCCGGCTATCCGCTAGATTTATAATCCTTATTTTGGCTTTTTTGTTCGGCTTGTTTTTTAGCGCGCCGTCCTTTTTTAATATGGAAAAGGGCTCTAAGGTTAATCTTGGCTTGGATCTTCAAGGCGGGCTTTATATGCTCTTAGGCGTTGATACCGCCGAAGCCGTTAGCGCTAAGATCCAGTCTATATCTTCGTCCATTAGCTATTTCACCACTTCAAATGATATTTTGATAGATAATCTTGAATACGTAAAAGATTTTGTTACTTTTGAGCTCTTAGACGACACTTCCAAAAACGAGCTAGATGAGTATTTAAAAGGCATTAACGGCATTGAGATCAGCGTAACGGACAAGCTTTATTCTATAAATCTAACGCAAAAAGAGATACAAGAAACAAAGACGTCCGCGCTGTTACAATCCATTGAGACGATTAGAAACAGGCTAGATCAGTTCGGGTTAGCCGAGCCAACCGTGATGAAGCAAGGCGACGACAAGATCTTAGTCGAACTCCCCGGCATTAAAACAAAGGAAGAAGAAGACCGCGCAATGGAGCTCATCGGCAAAACCGCGCTTTTGAAAATGATGGCGGTTGATGAGCCGCGAAGCCATATGGCGCCGTCAATTTCACAGCAAGAAGCACAAAATTTTGGCGACGTGCTGCTTGAAGACGTTTATAACAAAGACAAAAAATACTTGCTAAGAAAAATACCGATTTTAGACGGCTCAAAGCTAACTGATGCAAGGGTTGGTTACGACCAAAACAACCGCCCGGTCATTAATTTTACGCTTGACTCTCAAGGGGCTAAGATCTTTGGCGATTTTAGCGGTAAAAACGTCGGCAAAAGGCTGGCGGTAGTGCTAGACAACAAGGTTTATTCAGATCCGGTAATTAACGAGCGCATAGGCGGCGGTAGCGGGCAAATCAGCGGGCATTTTACGCTAAAAGAAGCCAGCGACCTTGCCATAGCGCTAAGATCTGGCTCCCTTAGCGCAAAGGTTACGCCGCTTGAGAAAAGATCCGTTGGTCCATCTCTTGGAAGCGATAGCATTAAAAAAAGCGTCATAAGTCTCATAGGAAGCTTTTTGCTCGTGGCGCTTTTTATGATCTTTTACTACGGCTATTCAGGCGTCATAAGCGACATAGCCCTAGTTGCAAACTTGCTTATCATCATTGGCGTTATGGCGATTTTTGGCGCGACGCTTACCCTGCCTGGAATGGTTGGGATTGTTTTGACGATAGGTATGGCAGTTGATGCAAACGTGATTATCGTGGAGCGCATTAAGGAGCTTTTAAATGAAGGCAAGAGCGTAGCGCAAGCCATAGAAAAGGGCTATGAAAACGCCTTTAGGGCTATCTTGGATTCAAACGTTACGACGATTATTGCCGCCATTGCGCTTTACGCTTACGGCACTGGCCCTATCAAGGGCTTTGCGCTTACTTTGAGCGTTGGGATCTTAACTTCAATGCTAACGGCGATAGTCGGCACACGGGGGCTATACGATCTCTTGGCGCACAGAATAAACAAAAACACCCGCATTTGGTTTGGCTTTAAGGGGGCAAAATGATTTTTAGCTACGATAAAACCTATGATTTTATGGGTAAAAGATCCTTGTTTCTTGGGATCTCTGCCGTTTTTGTCTTGCTTAGCTTTGTTTTGATGTTTGCAAAGGGGCCAAACTTTGGCATAGACTTTCTAGGTGGGACGGTTATGCAAGTAAAATACGCAAACGAAGCGCCGATAGCCGAGATTAGAAAAGCCCTTGACGATGGCAATTTTAAAGACTCTTCAATAAAAGAATTTGGTAGCAAAGATGAAATAATCATCAGGCTTTCAGCCACTGGCAATGATCTTGGTAGCAACCCAGAAAGCGGCATAAGATCCGTCCTAAAAAACACCGGCGATTTTGAAGTAAGAAGGGTTGATATCGTTGGCGCTAAAGTCGGCGCGGAGCTCCAGCAAAAGGGAATTTCTGCTGTGCTGCTGGCGCTTGTGGGCGTTTTGATTTACATTTCCTTGCGGTTTGAGTGGCGCTTTGCCATCGTCGCAATCATCGCCTTGCTACACGATATAGTCATAACAATAGGCGCGATAGTGCTTTTTGACATCACGGCAAACCTAGAGATCCTAGCCGCACTCCTGACGATACTTGGCTACTCGCTAAATGACACCATCATTGTGTTTGATAGGATCAGAGAAGAACTTTCCTTTGTGCGGTTTAACACGCTAAGCGAGGTCGTCAATTACGCGGTTTCTAGGACGCTATCAAGAACAACGCTTACATCTTTAACCGTGTTTTTCGTTGTTTTTGTGCTTTATCTTTTTGGCGGAGAGCTCATAAATGGGCTATCTTTAACAATCATTGTGGGCGTTATCGTCGGAACTTACAGCTCGATTTTCGTTGCGGCAAACCTGCTTGGGATCTTTGGCTTTGACGTCGCGGCGTATAGGGCAAAAGAACTCAAAAAGCTTGAGCAAAAAAAGAAAAAGGCTCAAATGCGCGCGCAATTTGAACAAGGGATTTTATAGGAGATCTTATGGACTGGGGAAAGGTCATATATGTATTTTTTTCTTTGATGAGCCTAACTAGCACTGCCGGGTTTTTGTATGATGAAAACAACATCGCGCTTTACATCGCCGCGAGCGTGAATTTTATTTCTACGCTTTTGAAAGTTGGCGTTAGAAATCTTTTGGCAGCGGAACTTTTGGCAAGCTCCCTTGTGGCGGATTTGCACCTAATTCCGGCGTTTATTGCCGTAGTGGTTTATGACAGCACCGTTACGGCAACGGCTCTAGCTATCGGCGCGGTTGTTGCAAATAGCGTCTCCATTGCACTATTTTTAATAGAAACGGCAAGAACAAAAGAGGACATTTAATGTGTGAAGCTTACAATCCAGTAGCGATAGAAAAAAAATGGCAAGATTTTTGGCAAAAAAATAGCAGCTTTGAGCCCCTTGCCGCGCACGATAAACCTAAAAAATTCATCCTATCGATGTTTCCATACCCAAGCGGCAGGATCCATATGGGGCACGTGAGAAACTATTGCATAGGCGATGTCTTTGCGCGGTTTTTTAGGAAGCAAGGCTTTAACGTTTTACACCCAATCGGCTGGGATAGCTTTGGAATGCCAGCAGAAAACGCGGCAATTAAACACAAGCTTCACCCTAAAAAATGGACTTACGAAAATATTGATTATATGCGCGCCGAGCTTGCGTCGCTTGGCTTATCCTTTAGCCGCACGCGGGAATTTGCAACAAGTGATGAAATTTACACGAAATTCGAGCAAGAGTTTATTATTAAAATGTATGAAGCTGGGCTGATTTACAGAAAATCAAGCCTTGTGAATTGGTGCGAAAACGACCATACCGTGCTAGCAAACGAGCAAGTAGAAGACGGCAAATGCTGGCGTTGCGGCAGCGAAGTTATCCAAAAAGAAATGCCTGGATACTACATCGCCATCACAAAATACGCAGAAGAATTGCTCGCAGATCTTAAGACCTTGGAGGGCAAGTGGCCGGCGCAGGTTTTGACAATGCAAGAAAATTGGATCGGCAAGAGCACGGGGCTTGAATTTTCCTTTGAGCTTAGCGAGCAAAGCAAGAAAAAACTAGGCGGCAAATTTAGCTCATACACCGTTTATACGACCCGCCCTGATACGATTTTTGGCGTAACGTATAGCGCCATTGCCGCAAGCCACGAGATCGCGCGCTATGTTTATGAGAACAAGCTTTTAGCGCCTGAAAAACTAAGGCTTTTTGAGCAGATCCAAAACGCGGGCGAGAAAGAGCGGCTAACGCAAGAAAAAATCGGCTTAGATCTTGAGCTAACCGTGCTTCACCCTATCACAAAACAAGAAATCCCCGTTTGGACGGCAAATTTTGTCTTAGGATCTTACGGCAGCGGCGCGGTTATGGCAGTGCCCGCGCACGATGAACGCGATTTTGAATTTGCCGCAAAGTATTCCTTGCCCGTCAAGCCCGTTTTGCAAACAAAGGATCCTTTGCCATTTACAGGCGATGGCGTTTTGTTTGATAGCGCAGACTTTAGCGGCTTGCAAGGCGCAGCGGCAAGGGCGGCGGTGATTGATTACTTTGAAAAGAACTCGCTTGGCAAAAAGCAGACGAATTACAAATTGCGCGATTGGGGCATTAGCCGCCAAAGATACTGGGGCGCGCCTATACCGTTTGTAAAATGTGAAAAATGCGGTTTGGTGCCTGAAAAAATAGAAAATTTGCCTATCACCTTGCCGCAAGATGTTGAGATAACAGGCGAGGGTAACCCGCTTGACGCGCACCCGTCTTGGAAGCATTGCAAATGCCCTTCTTGCGGGGCGGCTAGCTTGCGCGAGACGGACACGATGGATACCTTCGTGCAATCAAGTTGGTATTTTTTGCGCTACGCAACAGATCCAAGCCTTTGGGATAAAACCGGCGTGGATAAAAAGAGTAGCGACTATTGGATGAGCGTTGATGAATACATCGGCGGGATAGAGCACGCCATTTTGCACCTACTCTACGCTAGGTTTTTCACAAAGGCGCTAAGGGATCTTGGCGTAGTAAGCGTCGATGAGCCATTTGCAAGGCTCCTAACGCAAGGAATGGTTTTAAAAGACGGCGCAAAAATGAGTAAGTCAAAGGGCAACGTGGTAGATCCAGATACCTTGATAAAACTCTACGGCGCGGATACCGTGCGCCTTTTTGTGCTTTTTGCTGCGCCGCCTACAAAGGAGCTTGAGTGGAATGATAACGCCGTTGAAGGTAGCTTTAGGTTTTTAGGCAGGTTTTACCGGGGAGCCGCCAACGTGGGCGCAAAAACATTGCCCAAGCTAGACCACGCCACGCTTAGCAAGGACGAAAAATACGCGCGCGCTAAGGTTTATGGCGCGCTTGCAAAATCGGCGGAAGTTTTTGAAAAAACGCGGGCGTTTAACACCTTGATTGCGGCTTGTATGGAAGCCCTAAACGCGCTTTACGCGCAACAAAATCCGCTTGTTTGGGCGGAGGGCTATTATGTGCTACTAAACCTGTTAGAGCCTATCGTGCCGCATATTTCGCACGAGCTTTCAGAAAGGCTTTTTGGCTCAGAAAACCTAAAAAATACCCCAGAGTTAAAACCGGAAGTTTTTGCTAAGGATAGCGTCGTTTATGGCGTGTCCGTCAATGGCAAAAACCGCGCGGAAATTAGCGTAGATCCAAGCTCTAGCCAAGCAGAGATCATCGCCCTAGCAAAGGCGGCGGTGCAAGCGCGCATTAAAGATAAGCAGATCTTAAGAGAGCTTGTCGTGCCTAATAAATTGGTAAATATCGTTGTTAAAGATCTTTAAGCTTAGAGCCAAGCTTGCCGCTTTTGGTGCGGTAGTTGGCGCCATTTTACACGCCTTGCCGGCGGTTTACGCGGCAGCTTTTGTAAGGGTAGGGGCAGTTGGGTTTGCTTTGGCTTGCACGGCCTTTGCAAGGCTTAGCGCGGTTTGCGTTATGGCTTTACGTGGCTTGCCCGTCTTGCCTGCGCGCCTTAAGCTTGGCGCCTGCACGCACATTAAGATTTGCAGCTCGCGTCTTAAGCTTAGCCACCACCCGCGCAGGTTAGCCGTCCCCAAATGCGTTTCAACGCCTTTTCAAGCACCGTTTAAAACGCCCTTTAAAACACACCTTACGCCATTTTTTACCGCGCTTTTAGGGCTTACCTTGCCCGCCGCCGCGCTTGTTTCTTGTGGTTATGTGCCCGTTTCTACCTACACCAAAGAAGCGCTTGGAGAGCGGATCTACACAACCGTTTATATCCCCGTGGATGCGCCAGAATTTGCCGTCAATGTAACGGACGCTGTCAAAGAAGCAATCGTGGAAAAATTCAAGGGCAAAATCACAAACGACATCACGCAGGCAGACTCAATCATCAGGGTAAAAAACGCCACGCACTCAATCAGCGACCTAAAAATCAACAGCGACGGCTTGGTTACGCTCAAGCGCGTTACCGTAAATCTAACCGCTACAATCACAAAAAAAGACAGATCCGTGCAAAACATAAGCGGCGTCGGGAGCTTTGATTATTCGCTTAGCAAAGACGCAAGCTCAAGCACCGCAGACACGGACGCCATAAACGAAGCCTCAAAAAAAGCCCTTGATGATATAATCGTCAAGATCTCCGCCTTTACGATCTAAGCCCGGCTTGCCAGCGGATCTTGCGCCGCACGTGAGATCTAGAGCTTTTGTGCGCCAGCCTTTGCACGGATCTTGCGCCACGCTTGGATCTTAGATCTTGGCTCCCCCCTAGATCTTAGCCGCCCTTAGATCTTGCCAGCCATCAGATCTTATTCGCCAAGCTTGCCTTTAGATCTTGCTCCTTTTGCTTTAAGATCTTGCGCCCATCTCTTTGAGCCACCAGCTTATGGATCTTACCCACGCACACGCAAGATCTAGCGCCTCCACTGAAAACCCCGGCGCAAAAGTTTAAAAGAAATTTTGCTACCCTGTCGCAAATTATTAACGCGAGTAAAGGGTTTAATATGAAAAAATCAACCGCTTTGTTTTTCGTGCTTTTTTGGCTTGCCGTCGGCGCCTTTGGTAAGGGCGATTGCACCGGCGCGTCAGACCAATGCAAGGATATCTTCAAATCCAGCCTAGCAACAACGGGGGGGGGTATCTTGAGCTTAGAAAGTGGCGTAAAGGTAACGGAC
>CAUTXO010000015.1:0-32795 GCA_963542625.1 uncultured Helicobacteraceae bacterium
ATGGGTTATGAGCTTTTGAACTCACTTAAATACAATGAAACGGATTGGACGATTGTTTTAAGGAAACTGGCTTGAGCGACTTCACGCTTTTTCTTGGCGCTTTGCCCTTAGATCTTGGCGCAAGCCATAGCGAGCGTGGCCTTTTTTGCCACCCCGTGCGCGCAAAGGGCGTGGAGATTAATTACGAAGTGGGCTATGAAGAAGCCGTCGTGGCGATTTTGGCGCTTGTTTTATCGCGCGAGCAAAACTTAACGCAAGAGCAGCGGCAATTTTTGCAGGGCTTAGATCTTGGCTATTTGTCTTCGGAAGCAAACTTTAGCGAAGAAGAAGCGGCGTATTTAAAGGGCAAGATTTACGCCGCAAAATCGCCCGCAATTTTTGTTGGCAAAGATCTAGCGCTCCATAAAAATGCCGTTAATATTTATAACATTCTTGCCTTGCTAGAAAAATCAGGGCTTAGTTTGCAATACGCGCAAGAGCCCGCGCTGAAACGATCCGCGCCGCTTTTGCCCGAGTGCGCCGATGAGCTTTTTAGCCTTTATTTGCTTAGCAGTAGCGGCAAAAATGAGCTCTTAGCAAGCGAGCAGTTCATAAGATCTAAGAATTTATCCGCCGGTGGCAAGGTAACTTTTACGCTTGGCAGCCAAAGGTTTAGCGCGCGGATAAGCAAAGCAGAAATTTCTGGCACAATCGCCGTGCTGCAACTTGAAAGCAAATCTAAAGATCTAGCGGCGGCGTATCCGTTTTTTAACCCCGTATTTACAAAAGAGGAATCCTAATGGCAGAAGTAACTCTAACAATCGACGGCCACGTAATCAAGGCGCAAGAAGGAACGAGCATATTAAATGCCGCGCGGGCGAACGATATTTACATACCAGCCATTTGTTTTTTGACAAGATCTACACCGTCGATGGCGTGCAAAATGTGTATGGTAGAAGCCGACGGCAAGAGACTTTACGCCTGCAATTCTAAGGTAAAAGATGGCTTAAACGTCATCACAAGGACGCCTGAAATCGACGCGGACAGAAAAAAAATTATGGAAGTTTATTGCATTAATCACCCGCTTGAATGCGGCGTTTGCGATAAATCGGGCGAGTGCGAGCTCCAAGACAACACGCTTTTTCAAGAAGTTTATCAGCAGGTGCAAGGCATTCGCGATACCCACAAACAGGTGCAAAACTGGGGCAACGTGCGCTATGAACCGTCTCTTTGCATTGTTTGCCGCCGTTGCATTAGCGTTTGTAAAGAAGTCGTCGGCGATGATTCACTAACGCTCATCGATAGAGGCGGCGACGAAATAAACGAAGAAAAATACAACAAAGACACGATGGGTAAAGATCCTTTCAGCATTTGGAAGGGCATAAATAAATCGCTCATCGGTAGAAAAGAGATAGATCTTGACGAAGATCTTTGCACGCAGTGTGGGGAGTGCGCCGCCGTTTGCCCAACGGGCGCGCTTATGCCAAAGGACTTCCACTATAACGCCAACTCTTGGGAGCTTCACAGCGTGCCGTCTGCTTGCGTGCATTGCGCGTCTGGCTGCCATTTGTGGCTTGAAACAAAGCACATCAGCATAGAAAATAACGATGAAAAGATCTACCGCGTGAAAAACGACTTCCATTTTGAATCCCTTTGCGCGGCGGGGCGCTTTGCCTACGATTACGAAAACAAGGCGGTTAAAAATCAGCTTGCTTACAATAGCGCGCTAAAGGCGTTTAAAGCGGCAAAAACGGTTATTTTTAACTCGATGATTACCAACGAAGAAGCGCTGATCCTAGAGCGCCTTAGGGCTTTGCGCGGGCTAAAGCTCTACAACCCAGAAGCCAAGAATTATCAGGACTTTTTGCGCGAGTTTTCCCTTGCTAGCGGGCGCAGTTTGTTTAGCGGCAGCAAGGAAAATATTTTTAAAAGCGACCTTGTCATTTGCGTTGGCACGAACCTAAAATCCGATAACCCGGGGCTAAAAACCGCGCTAAATAACACGCTAAAGGTCAATAAAGCAGCGGCGCTATACTTCCACCCCGTGATGGACGAAGCCATTAGATCCTTGCATAAAAACCTTGTGTTTATCCAGCACGAGCCGCTAAAAGAAGAAGCGGTTTTGTTCTTGCTTTTGGAGCTTTTTGCGGATAAGGATCTTTTGGACGCGGATCTTGGGGCTTACCTTGCGGCGTTTAAGAAAACCGTAACTGTGCAAGAAGCGCAGGTGCAAAAGGAAACAAACGAAGCGGGCGAGACGGTTAGTAAAGAGATTATAAAAGAAACGCAAAAAGAAACGAACGAGCTTTACGAGATCTTAGGGCTTGATGAAAAAACCGCGTCATTAGTGGAAGTGCAGGCAAAGGGTAGGGCGAATATTTCTCTCATCGTTGGCGAGGATATTTTGACGCACCCGGCTAGAAAAAACTTGGCGCGCTTGCTTGGGATCTTAGAGCGCGCAAGCGGCGTGAAAGTTTTAATCGTCCCGCCAAAGGCAAACACGCTAGGCGTGAGCCTTATTTGCGAGCTAGCAGATGAGATAGAAGGCGCAACGATTGGCTACAAAGAGCGGGGCGACTTTACCCTAACAGATCTTGGCGCGGTGGCGCCAACTGAGCTTGATATGCCAGCGCTAAACCAGCAGGAAGGCACGCTCACAAATATTGATAAGCGAGTGATACCGCTTAACGCCGCGCTTGATTATAAGGGTTTTACGCTCTCTCATCTTGCCTTAGATCTGGGGCTTGAATTTGAATACACCGCCGAGCTTACAAAGGAATTGCCGCCGCAAAAGGGCTACGAGCCGCGCGATTTTGACAGCCTTGCGAATGAGTTTTTGCCAGATGGCACGCAAAATCGCGGCTATACTTTGAACGTGCAGAGTTTCCCCGCCGAGCCTAGTTTTGAAAGGCTAGGCGGGCGGGATCTTACAAGTCTCCAAGATCCAAAAGATCGCCAAGATCTTGAAAGTCGCCAAGATCTACCAGATCTTGCAGATCTTAGCCGTCGTCGTCGTGGCGGGGCGCTTGTGTATCGCGCTAACCCCGTTAAACACTTTAACGCCTACACGGCAAAGTCTAAGATCTTAGGCGAGGACGCGCTAGAAGCCAATTACCTTTCTTGCACGGAGGAGTTTTTGCAGGCAAACAGCTTGAATGATGGCGACGCCGTGCTTTTGATAAGCGCGCGCGGGCAGGATAAATACAGGGTTAAAAGGACGAAAACGGTGCAGGGTAACATTGCCTTTGTGCCGAATTTTGCGGGCAATAAGCTTTTTGAGCCTTGCGATTACCGCTTTAAAAACGTAAAAGTCCAAAGGCTTGGCGATGAATGATTTTTGGTTTTTTGTTACAGAAACCGTGCTAAAGGCAATGGTAATTTTGATTGTGCTATCCGTGCTGGCGGGTTTTACGACCTATATAGAAAGAAAAGTTTTAGCGTATTTTCAGCGCCGCTTAGGCCCTGTTTATGTTGGTCCATACGGTTTGTTTCAGCTCGTGGCTGATGGGATAAAGCTTTTTACCAAAGAAGACGTCGTGCCATCTTACACGATACGGCCTATTTTTTACCTAGCACCGCTTATTACCGCCGCTTGCGCGTTTATCGTGATGGCGCCAATCCCCTTTTTGCCGCCTTTTGAAGCCTTTGGCAGGCAGATAAATTTTGTTGTTTCAGACATTAACGTAGGTGTGCTTTTTGTGATGGCGATTACCGCCGCGGGGCTTTACGGCCCGCTTTTGGCGGGTATGGCCTCACGCAATAAATGGGCGCTACTTTCAGGCGCTAGGGTGGCGCTTTTGTTTATTTCTTATGAAGTGGTTTCTGGGCTTGCCGTGCTTGCGCCGATTATGCTCGTTGGGAGTTTATCCATAACGGCAATGGTGGCGCACCAAACAGGCGGGATCTTAGACTGGCTTATATTCAAGCAGCCGCTTGCCTTTTTGCTCTTTTTGATAGCGGGCACAGCAGAGACAAACAGAACGCCGCTTGAGACGATGGAGAACGACCCAGAGCTAGTGGCGGGCTATGCCACGGAGTATTCGGGTATGCGCTGGGGCTTGTTTTTCATCGGCGAATACGCAAACTTATACACCTTTTCTTTCCTTGCGGCGCTCATATTCTTAGGCGGTTGGAACGATTTTTACTTTATCCCCGGTGGGCTAGCCGTGATCCTTAAAGTGGCGTTTATGGTGTTTTTCTTTTTGTGGGCTAGATCCACTTGGCCGCACATTCGCCCCGACCAAATTATGTGGATGATGTGGAAAGTGCTTATGCCGCTAGCGGTTGTGAATATTTTTGTTACGGGATTGGTGGTGCTATTATGAAAGACGTTAAGCAAAATTACATTTACGTGCAAGATGAATACGAAAAGCCGTCGTGGTGGGGCGAGTTTAAGCAAGTTTTTAGGCGCGCTGTTTCGCTTGAGCTAATCAAGGGGCTTTTCATCACGGCAAAGGTTTGGATAAAAGATCCAACGCACACGACGTCCTACCCGCTTGAAAAGCTAGAAATGCCGCCTAGATACCGCGCCGTTCATAAGCTTTTGCGGCTGTTTGAAAGCGGGAATGAGCGCTGCATTGGCTGTGGGCTGTGCGAGAAGATCTGCGTTGCAAACTGCATTAGAATGGAAACGCACGTTGATGAGAGCTCCAGAAAAAAGGTTGGCGAATACAGCATTAACCTTGGCCGCTGTATTTATTGCGGGCTTTGCGCGGAAGTTTGCCCCGAGCTTGCCATCGTGCATAGCGCCAGCTACGAAAACTCAAGCGAGCAAAGATCTCACTACGTGCTAAAGGACGATATGCTAACGCCTATTGATCTGTTAAAAAGCCAGCAAGAATTCGCGGGCTATGGTAGCGTGAGCGTAAATGCCGATGAAAATGTCAAAAAAACCGCCCTTGAGTATTAAGGAAACAGATGTTTGATGTAATTGCGTTTTATTTTTTTGCGGGGCTTGTGCTGGCTAGCTTTATCGTCGTGGTGCGGACAAAACAGCCGCTTTTTGCGATGACGGCTCTTGCTTTTGGAATGGTGTTTATTAGCGCGTTTTTCTTTTTGCTGGGCGCGGATTTTTTGGGCGCGGTGCAAATCGTTGTTTATACGGGCGCGGTGATGGTTGTTTATGCCTTTGGTATGATGTTTTTTGATACGTCAAAAGCTGTGGTAGAAAGGCAAAGGCCTAAGATCTTGCTTGTTACACTGGGCGTGCTTTTAGCCCTAGCTGTGGCGCTGGTGCTAAGCGCGCCAATTATTGGCGAGAACCTAAGCCAAGATCTAGCAAGCCCACAAGATCTAGGCAATACAGAAGCTCTTGGCGTGGCGCTTTTTACGAAATACCTATTGCCCTTTGAGCTTGCCGCTGTAATGCTATTGGTTGCAATGATTGGCGGCATTGTGCTTGCAAGCTCTCATATGAATAAGGAGAAGGAATGATAACCCTGCATCATTACATAGTCTTAAGCGTGATGATTTTTTTCATAGGGCTTTACGGCGTTTTAACGCGCAAGAATCTTTTAATGCTGCTATTTTCAACGGAAATTATGCTAAACGCGATAAACATTGCCTTTGTGGCTATTGGGGCGTTTTATGGGGATCTTAGCGGGCAGATGTTTGCGCTTTTTATCATCGCCATTGCCGCTAGTGAAGTTGCCGTGGGGCTAGGGCTACTCATCGTCCTTTTTAAGCGCAAGAAGTCCTTAGATCTGGACAACTTAAACAAGATGTTTGGTTAGGCTCATTATGGAAGCGATCTCACTCCTTAGCCTGTCTGCTCCACCGGCGGCGTCTATCTCTGCTGGGCTGTTCGCAAGGCGCAAAAAGCACGTATTCATAGGCATTGCAAACTCCTTGCTCATAGGCGTTTCTTTTGTGGGCTCTCTAGCGCTACTTTTTCACGTGCAAGAAAACGGGGCTTTTGCGCTTAAGCTTTATAGCTGGCTAAGTGCTGGGAATTTTAGCCTTTCTCTAGGCTTAGTGGCTGATGAGCTTAGCACGGTGATGATAGCCGTGGTGGCAACGGTTTCTTTTGTGGTGCATATTTATTCGATAGGCTATATGGCGCACGACGCGGCGTTTAATAGGTTTTTTTCTTACCTTGGCGCTTTTGTTTTTTCGATGATGATCCTTGTTGCTAGCGATAATTTTTTGGGGCTTTTCATCGGCTGGGAGGGCGTGGGGCTTTGCAGCTACTTGCTGATTGGCTTTTGGTATCACAAAGAAAGCGCGTCTTTTGCCGCAAACGAGGCGTTTATTATGAACCGCGTGGCGGATCTTGGTATGTTAATTGGCATTTTTTTGATTTACTGGAACGTCGGAAGCCTTGATTATAAGGTATTTTTTTCTAGCCTAAACGCCCTAGACGCGCTCACGCTTAACCTAATTGCCGCGTTTTTATTCATCGGCGCTATGGGAAAATCGGCGCAGTTTCCTTTCCACACTTGGCTAGCCGACGCGATGGAAGGGCCAACGCCCGTCTCTGCGCTCATTCACGCCGCAACGATGGTTACAGCGGGCGTTTATTTGGTAGTGCGCGCACACGATCTCTACACCCTAACGCCTGAAATTAGCTTTTTTATTGCTTCGCTGGGGGCTTTTGTGGCGCTTTTTGCGGCGTCTATGGCGGTTGTGAATACAGACTTAAAGCGCGTAATTGCCTACTCCACGCTCTCACAGCTAGGCTATATGTTCGTCGCGGCGGGGCTTGGCGCGTATTGGGTGGCGCTTTTTCACTTAATGACGCACGCTTTTTTCAAGGCGCTTTTGTTTTTGGGCGCGGGGAACGTTATGCACGCGATGAGCGACGAGCTAAACATCAAAAAAATGGGTGGGCTTTATAAGCTGCTAAAACCAACTGCCGTGATGATGACGATAGGATCTGTGGCACTTGCGGGCGTGTATCCCCTTGCTGGATTTTTCTCTAAGGATAAGATCTTAGAAGCGGCGTTTGGCTACGGGCATTTTGGGATCTGGCTTGTGCTGCTAGCGGGCGCGATGATGACGGCGTTTTATTCGTTTAGGGTCGTTATGCTGGTGTTTTTTACAAACGAGCGCTACAAAAACTTCGGCTTCCACCCGCACGAAATGCCGCGTTTTGTGCTTGTGGCGATGAGCGTTTTAGCTGTTCTTGCCATCGTTGCTGGGTTTTTCGAGCCCTTTTACAAAGACTACGTGGCGCGGATCTTGCCTATTGATATGCCGCACACGGGCGATGAAATGCTGCTTGTTTTATTGACGCTTGCTCTCGTGCTTCTTAGCATAGCCTTTGCCGTGTATAAATACGCGCGCGGTGGTTTTAGCCCCGCTTGGGAGAGCAATATTTTGTATAAGATCCTAAGCGCAAACTACTACATTCCAAAGATCTACGCCTATGTTTTCATCGGATCTTATAAAAAAATCGCCTATTTTCTGTGGATCTTTGGGGATAAAAAGATCATCGATTTTAACGTGGATCTTGTAGCGCGGCTTGTGTTTTTTGGCTCTAAGATCTTAAGGGCTCATCACAGCGGCAATATTTCTTCAATGCTGCGGCTGATGGGGCTTGGCTTGTTTGCCTTAGTTTTTGCTGGGCTAATCTTAGTTAAATGGTATGAGGGCTAGTTATGAAGATCCTTAGTTTTTTAATATTTTTTCCCGCTGCTGCGTCGCTTTTTGGCTTTATCATCAAGCAAAGAAGCATTAAAACTTACGGCATTATCGTGGGGCTCATTGAATTTGGTGTTTCGCTTTACCTTTGGTTTGCCTATGAGAGCTCAAACCCCGCCTTGCAATTTGTTGAGCGCGCGCCGCTTATTGCGTCTTATGGCGTTAGCTATTTTTTAGGCATAGACGGCATATCGTTATTTTTGGTTGTTTTAAGCACCTTTATGACGCTCGTGGCAATGATCAGCCTAAGCGTCAAAGAGCGCCTAAAAAATCTAATCGCGTCGATACTTTTTTTGGAAACGGCGATGGTGGGCGTTTTTGCCAGCCTTGACGCGATTATGTTCTACATTTTTTGGGAATTTTCGCTCGTGCCTATGCTCTATATCATCGGTTACTGGGGGAGCGGCAACAAGCTCTACGCCGCGCTTAAGTTTTTTATCTACACCTTTACGTCGTCGCTCATTATGCTTTTTGGCTTGATCTTCATCGCTTGGATCTACAAAGACACAGGATCTTGGAGCTTTGCGCTGCCTGATTGGTATCGGTTGCAATTGCCGCTAAACGTGCAGATGATTATTTTCTTTTTAATTGGCATTGGTTTTGCGGTGAAAGTCCCGATGTTTCCTTTCCACACGTGGCTTCCTTACGCGCACGGGCAAGCGCCGACGGTCGGGTCTATTCTCCTAGCTGCCGTGCTTTTGAAAATGGGGACTTACGCCTTTGTCAAATTTTCTTTGCCGATTTTGCCCGACGCAAGCGCCGTAATGGCTATCCCTATGGGGATCTTAGGCACGGTGATGGTGATTTACGCGGGCTTTGTTGCCTTTGCGCAAACGGATATGAAACAAGTAATTGCGTATAGCTCCATCTCTCATATGGGCGTGATAATTCTTGGCATATTCGCGCTAAATGCCGAAGGCATAAGTGGATCCGTGTTTTTTATGCTTAGCCACGGCGTGATTTCTGGCGCGCTTTTTATGCTGGTGGGCTTTATTTACGATAGGCTTCACACAAAAGACATCGCCGCCTTTGGCGGGCTCGCGCGCACAATGCCCCGCTATGCGTTTTTGTTTTCGGCGGTTTTGATGGGCGGCATTGGTTTGCCGCTTACGATGGGCTTTGTCGGCGAATTTTTGTCGCTGCTTGGTTACTTTAAGATGTCTTTTATCATCGCCTTGCTCGCGGGGCTTAGCATTGTAATGGGCGCGGTTTATATGCTTTATTTATACAAGCGCTCGTTTTTTGGCGCGCCAAAGGAGGCTCACGGAAGTCTGTCAGATCTTAGGGGCTTTGAGCTTGCGGGCGTTATCCCTTTGGTGCTTGTGATTGTGTGGCTTGGCGTTTATCCGCGCCCTGTTTTAGAGCCAATTAACAAAACGTCAATGCAGCTTGTGAATTTGATGTATGCAAAGGCGGGGCTGCACTCCACCAAAGAAACGCTCGTTAGAGTAAATACAGCAAAACAGGGGGCGCAAAATGAAGCCAATTGAGCTGTCTTTTTTAGTTCTTAACATTCCAAGCCTGCTTCCTATGCTGGTTTTAATTGGCGGCGCGACGTTTATTTTGCTCCTTGGCGTGTTTAAAAGGGGCGGGCGCGGGCTTTTTGCTAGCCTTTCTATCTTTACGCTTGCTGTTTCTTTGTTTCTTTGCCTGAATTATTCTTACGATGAAAACGGCTTTTTTGATATGCTTTTGCTAGATGGCTTGTCGCGGCTTTCTATGGCGTTTATGCTGCTTGGCGCGTTGCTATTTTTGCCGCTTGCGCTTAGCAAAAGATCCTTTAGCGAATACGATCTTGGCGAATTTTACGCGCTGTTTTTGTATATGATGGCGGGCTTTTCGTTTATGGTTTCATCAAATAATTTGGTAGTGATCTTCATCGGGCTTGAGACGGCAAGCCTTGCGCTTTACGTGCTTATCGCGCTACATAAAAAGGAAAAATCCCTAGAAGCGGCGATTAAATATTTTATTTTAGGCTCTCTAAGCGCGGCGTTTTTTGGCTTTGGCTCGATGATTTTTTACCTAATGACGGGTTCTGTGGATCTTGGCGCTATCAAAACGTCCATTTTATCCGCTGAGGATCTGAACTTGTTTATGCTAGTTACTGGCTTTGCATTTATCGCGGCGTCTATTGGCTTTAAGCTCTCCCTTGTGCCGTTTCACTCTTGGGTGCCTGATGTGTATCAAGGCTCAAGCGCGGCGACGGCTGGCTTTATCTCCGTTGTGCCAAAGGTGGCGGGCTTTGTGGTGGCGTTGCGATTTTTTGCCTTTTTAGCGGATATGGATAACGGCATTATCGCTTCCTTGCTATGGATCTTGGCTGTTTTTACGATGACATTTGGCAACGTTTTGGCGCTGGTGCAAGAAGACGTAAAACGAATGCTAGCTTATAGCTCCATTTCTCACGCGGGCTTTGTGCTAGCGGCTTTGGTGATGGGAAGCACGGCGGCGAATGCAAACTTGTTTTTGTATTGGTTTTTGTTCCTTTTTACCAATCTTGGCGCTTTTACCTTGCTTTGGGCGGTTGCAAAGTCAAACGGATCTAGCGTTAGTTACCCTTTTGAAAATTTTTCCGGGCTTGTGGGATCTAGCCCCGTTTTTGCCATCATCGGCGCGATTTTTATGCTTAGCCTTGCTGGCATTCCGCCCTTTGCGCTTTACTGGGGCAAGATCTTTTTGATTTCTGAAGCAATCAACACGGAGCATTTTTACCTTGGCTTTATTATGATCCTAAACAGCGCGATAGCGGTTTATTACTACCTAAAACTCGTGGTTTATATGTTTTTAAAGCCCGCGCAAGCTCACGCGCTCGCGCCGCAAAAGGCGAATTTGCCGGTTAAGATCTTGCTTGGCGCAGCGGCCGGCTTTGTATTGACGCTATTTTTGTTTATAGACGACGCCCTAGCTTACGCCACCGCGCTACTTGGCGCAAGCGGTTTTTAAAACGGGCTAGCCTGATGGGTGCGTGGCGTGTTTAAAAGGTTGCTTGTTTTTTTTGCTGCCCCGCTTGCACTCTTTTCCCTTAGCCTTGTGGTTTCTCGCGGGAGTTATAACGACGAAAAATATTCCGTCATTGAGCTTGAAAGGCTAGAGCCCTTTTTGTGCAAGGAGATCTACGAAGAAACAAAAACGCAGGCAGATTTTTTATGCACGTTTTCTAAGATCCCGCTCACGCGCCCGGTTGAATCACAAAACGATTTTTTCTACATCAAGCCTTACACTAAGGATAAGATCTTTCATCTTTTGATCCAGCCAAAACACAAGGCGGTTTTGATCCCGCAGCTTGAGTCTATGCTAGAAGCTAAGAGCCTTTATGAAGAAGAGCCGCGCGGGTATAGGAAGTGGATTGTTGTGGGGTATGAAAAAAATCCGCCCTTTTTGCAGCGCCAAAAAAATGAGGGCATAAATTTTGCCATCAAAATGGACGCTGGATCCTTGCCATCTGTGGGCGCGCTAAATATTGAAGGCGAGCCAATTAGCAGCCTTGATAACGCCGATTTTAAAGAATTCAATGCCTTTGAAAAGATGTTTAATGACGGCGATTATTCCGATTTGTTGCGGCGCATAAACACCAAATTAGAGCGCAAAGAAATAAACAAACTTTTTATGCCCGAGATCCTAGCGCTAAAAATCAAAACGCTTGTTATTTTAGGCAGGGAGCCTAGGGAGATTTTGGAGTCTGGCATTCCGTGGGTGGAGAGCTACACATCGCATAAGGATCTGCCAGAGATTATGCTACGCGTGGCGCAGGCGTATATGAAGCTTGGCATCGTGCAAGAGGGTATGAAGCTTTTTAACGCGCTTATCCGCGAGTATCCGGGCAATTCTTACGCCGAGCTTGCGATGATTTATAGCGGCGAAAAACTGCAAAAAGAGGGCAAGGTTAGCTCGGCTAAGGCGCTTTATGAGAAGGTTCTTTACTCATCAGATGATGTTGATGTGGCGTCTTTGGCGGCGTTTAATCTAGCCAACTACTACCTTTTGAGCGATGACGTTAAAGCTGCGTCTGGGTTTTTTGAGAAAATCATCACGTCAAATCCTAAATTTTTTGCCGCGGATTTTAAGAAGTATTACAACCTAGCAAAGGAATTGGCGCAAAGAAAATCCTACAAAACAGCCGGTATGCTTGCAAAGGAGCTTTTGGGCTTTTTAGACCAAAACAACAAAGAATATCCCGCGCTTTTGCTCGCGACGGCGCGGTGGGAAAAAGACGGCGGGGATTTTAACATCTCCGCCGAGCATTACGCGATGTATCTTGATAAATACCCGTATATGAAAAACGCCGCAGAAGTTAAACGGGAGCTGGATTTCTTAGAGTTTCAAATGGATGCGGGCAACGATAGCCAAAAACTAGCGCTTTATGACAAGATAATAGACGCTTACTCAGGCGAGCAGATTGCAAACGACGCCTTGCATAGAAAGATGTTGCTCTTTTACAAAAACAACCTTTACGAGCAAATGCAAGCCACGCTAAAGAGCTTTGAGAGCCTAGATGGCGCGGTTTATTCAGGGCTTGCTGAAGACGTCAAGCGCATAACAAGGAAGCTAGCAAAGCACTATCTAAGCCGCTCGCGTTGCAAGGAAGCCATAGATTACATCAACGGCTATGATTTGCTTTTGCCCTACACGCTTGATGAGAGTATCTTTGCTTGCGCGAAAAAGGTTGGCGATTACGACCTAGCGCTTAAGATCTCTAGGGGCTACATAGAAAGAACGAGCCCGGCGCAGTCGGTGCGCTGGCAAGAAAACGAGCTTAGAGTGCTTTTTGACGCTTCAAAATACGAGGATTTTTTGTTAAAGGCTAGCCGGCTTATCAATATGCAAAAACTCCTCAAGCTAAGGCCTGCTGAAGATATTTTGCGCGGGTTTTTTAAGGCAAACCTTGCGCTTGGCAAAACGCCGGCGCTAAGGGGTGCGCTTGAAGATTACAAAAAATACTATCCGTCATCGCCCGGGCTTTTGGATCTTTACAAAGACGCGGTTGAAGTGTATTTAAAAAGCGGCGAGACAGATCTTGCAATGCATTACGCGCAGCTACTACTAAACGCGCAGCGGTTTTTGGGCGTTTCCACCTTTAGCCCCTTTGTGGAATTTGCGCTTATTCAAAGCGGCGCTTCAAAAGAAGTGGCGGTGGATTTGCTCCAAGATCTTGCCCCGCCAAAGGTGGAAGCAAGGCATTACAACAAGATTTTATTCACGCTTGGCGAGCTTTACGAGCAAACGGGCAGGGCAGATCTTGCGCACCAGAGCTTTTTAAAATGCGCGCAGACTTCATACGATGATGAATTTTTGCCGCTTTGCAAGGCTAGATCTGACGCAAACAGCACGGCCGCGGCTGGTGCAAACGGTGCAAGCACGAGCGTAGGTGCAGGCGCAGGCGCTAGCGCCGACGAAAACTCTATCGCGCAATAGGGCTTAGATCTAAGATCTTAGCCCTAGATCTTAGATCTCCGCGCCCATAGATCGGCGCTATTTAAAACAAACTATTATAGAATTTGCGCTCCAAAGAAGGTAAATGCAAAACTTTATTATCCAAATTAAAAATGTCAATAAATATTACGGCGGCTTGCACGTTTTAAAGGGCATAGATCTAAGCGTCGCGCGCGGCGAGATTGTGGTAATTTGCGGGCCTAGCGGGTCGGGAAAATCCACGCTTATCCGCACGATGAACGGCCTAGAAGAAATAGACAGCGGCGAGATTATCATAGACGGCTTTCACATTCACAAAACCGCTAAGGATCTTAAGGCGGTGCGCAGCGAGGTCGGTATGGTTTTTCAGCATTTTAATTTGTTTCCGCACCTGACAATCCTAGAAAACATCACGCTTGCGCCAACTCTTGTGCGCAAGATCCCAAAGCAAGAAGCCCAAAGCCAAGCCTTAGAGCTACTAAAAAAAGTGCGTTTGCAGGATAAGGCGGGCAACTATCCAAAGGATCTAAGCGGCGGGCAAAAACAGCGCGTGGCAATTGCTAGGAGCCTTGCGATGACGCCTAAGATCTTGCTCTTTGACGAGCCAACTTCGGCGCTAGATCCAGAGACAATCGGCGATGTGCTTGCGGTGATGAAAACCCTTGCGCTTGAAAATTACACGATTGTTTGCGTTACGCACGAGATGGGCTTTGCGAAAGAAGTTGGCGATAGGATTATTTTTATGGACGAGGGCAAGATCCTAGAGCAGGGCGAGCCAGACGAGTTTTTCGCTAGCCCAAAAAACCCGCGCACAAAACAATTTTTGCAACAGATCTTAAAACACTAAAGGATAAAAAATGAAAAAACTATTGCTACTACTTGCTTTGGCGGTGAATTTTTTTGCCGCAGACGCAAGGGGCTCAACCCTTAGCAAGATAGTTCAAAACGGCGAGCTAAGAGTAGGGCTAGATCCTGGCTATATGCCATTTGAAATGCGCGACAAACGCGGTCAGATTATAGGCTATGACGTGGATCTTGCAAAGAAAATCGCCAAAGAAATGGGCGTGAAGCTTACCATTGTGCCGACATCGTTTGACGGTATCATCGGCGGGCTACTTTCGGATAAGTTCGATATGATAATTTCTGCCATCACCATTACGCAGGCTAGGAATTTACAGGTGAATTTTTCCGAGCCTTACGTCGTTATAGGTCAAACCTTGCTTGTGAATAAGGCGCTAAAAAATAAGATTAAAAAGGTTTCAGATCTTGACGACAAAAAGTATAAAATTGTTACAAAGCTTGGCGTAACGGGCGAGATTGTTGCCAAAAAATACTTCAAAAACGCAAAAATCGTAACCTTTGATACGGAGTCAGACGCCCTTAGCGAGGTGCTAAATTCTAAGGCCGACGCCTTTATTTACGACCAGCCATACAACATACTTTTTATGACGGACAAGGGCAAAGACCGGCTCATTCATTACGACACGCCGCTTAGTTACGAGCCCCTAGCCATCGCCATTAGAAAGGGCGACCCAGATTTTTTGAACTGGCTTAATAATTTTATGCGCCAAATTAAAGAAGATAAGATAGAAAATTTTCACCGCAATTTGTATGACAAATGGTTAAAAGACACGGCTTGGTTTCAAAAAGTTAAGTAATGGCTAGAAAGAAAACCTTGTTGCAAAACAAACCGCTGGGGCATTTGGGCGCTTTGGCGTTTTTTGTTTTGCTTGGATACTTTTTTTACTACGCCGCGTCTGAAATTAATTACGAATGGAAATGGACGAGCGTCCCGAAGTATTTTGTTTTTACAGAGACCAAAAAAATAACCGCCGCTAGCGACGGCGAATGCCGAATTGAAAACGGCAAACTGTTTCTTGACGGCGCTTTGGTGGAGTTTGCGGATTACGACCTAAGCGTTAAGCACGGGGATCTTGTCTATGAAGGCGACACGCTTGCGCTCAAAACAAGCCTTAAGCCAGGCCCCATTTTGCTAGGGCTTTGGGTTACGCTAAAAATCTCCTTTTTTAGCGCGCTGCTTACCTTTGCCATTGGCATCGTCGCCGCGGCGTTTAAGCTAAGCGGCGTTGTTTTTTTAGAAGATCTGGCGCGGGTTTATGTGAGCGTCATACGTGGCACGCCTTTGTTGGTGCAGATCTTTTTGTTTTACTTCATCGTCGCAAATATATTTGAGCTGGATAGATTTGTAGCCGGCGTGCTCTCGCTTGGCATATTTTTTGGCGCGTATATGGCAGAAGTTTTGCGCGGCGCGATTATTTCAATAGACAAAGGGCAAACAGAAGCCGCCGTATCGCTTGGCATTAGCAAGTTTAACACTATGCGCTACATCATTTTTCCGCAAAGCCTAAAGCGCGCCTTGCCGACTTTGGTAAATGAAATGATACCGCTTGTTAAAGACTCATCGTTAGTTTCTGTAATAGCTATTACAGATCTAACAAAAGTAGGCAGGGAGATTGTTTCAAACACTTTCAGCCCTTTTGAAACGTGGATAGTCATTGCCTTTGTGTATTTTTCAATCACGTTTGCGCTTGGCGTTCTTGGCTTTTACTTGGAAAAATATTTTTCACGCAAGGGCGGTTTTTGAGCCATTTTTACCTTAACGGTTTTCTTTTGACGCTCTCGTTAATCGTGGCAATCGGCGCACAAAACGCCTATATTTTAAAGGTTGGAATTTGCAGGCAGCACGTTTTAATCGTCGTGCTATTCGCGATTTTTTTTGACGTCATCTTAATTGGCAGCGGGATCTTTGGCGTTGCCTTGCTAGCCAAAAAATCAGATCTTTTAATTCACATTTTGAGAATAACGGGCGCGGCTTTTTTGCTTTTTTATTCCGCGTTTTCGTTTTACAAGGTGTTTTCAAAAAGAGCCTTAATTCTTGACGGTGTGGCTAATGTATCCATAAAAAAATCCCTAGCGCTTTTGGCGGCTTTTACATTTTTAAACCCGCACTCATACCTAGATACCGTTGTGCTGATAGGCTCTCTTGGCGCCACATTCAGCCAAGACGCGCACAGGGTCTATTTCTTTTTTGGCGCCATTAGCGCCTCTATTGTTTGGTTTTTTTCGCTTGGGTTTGGCGCCGGATTTTTATCCTTTGCCTTTGAAAAACCCATCACGTGGAAGATCCTAGACACAATCATCGGCGCCTTTATGCTCTACCTTGCCGCCGGTATTATCAAAATTTATTTCTAATCCGCGCTAAGCATTTTGTTCGGGGTTGTTCTTGATAGGAAAAAGAATTTTTTGAGTGCTAGTTTTTCTTTTGCGCCAATCTTATACGAGATGACTTTTAGGTAGTCTAGGATCTCGCGCGGGGGGATTTGCGTTTTTTGCGCTTGGCGGTTTAGAATGTAGCGCGGGATCTTGACCCTTTGGCGCAAAAAGCTGGCGCTAATTTTTTTAACAAGCCGGCAATTTCTCACGCAGCAAAGCCGCGCAAACACAAAGGGCAGCCCGGTTTTTTCTTGCCAAAGCAAGGCAAGATCTAGGGCGGTTTTGTCTTCTAGCCAGAGCTTAAGCCCCCTATCGCCGATGACGACTTCTCCTTTTACGTTTAGGATCCGCGCTAGCTCGTTTGATGTGTTTGACGCCGCGTCAGCGCGCAAGCTTTTGCCGGGCTTAACAAGCACGCTGCGGACTTCTTTTTTGGCGATTATACCCGCGTTAAAACAGGTTTTGCCCTTAGATCTGATGCTTGAAATAAAGCCCGCATCAACGCGCCTAGCCCTTAGAGCGCTATTGATAGCCGACGGCACGCCAACCTTATTAAAAAACGCTGCGCGCTGGCTTGAATGCCTTAAGCGGCGCTTCATAAACACCAAAAACGGCAGCAAGTTTAGGTAGTCTATTTTTCCAAAGATCATTCGTAAAAATCTTTCTTAAATTCTTGCCACCTGTTCTCTAAAATCGCCGCGCGCGCCTGCTGTGCTAGATCTAGGTAGTAGTGCAAGTTGTGGAGCGACGCAAGGCGGAAATACGTCATCTCGTGCGCTTTGATTAGGTGGTGCAAATACCCGCGCGAATAATGCGTGCAGGTGTAGCAGCCGCAAGCTTCATCAATTGGGCGCTCGTCTTCTCTAAAGGCGCTGTTTTTGATGTTTAGGCGCCCGGTGCTTGTAAAAAGCGTGCCGTTGCGCGCGTTTCTTGTTGGCATTACGCAATCAAACATATCCACGCCGCGGTCTATGCCCTCTACTAGATCTTGCGGCGTGCCTACACCCATTAGGTATCTTGGCTTATCTTGCGGCAAAAGCGGTAGCGTAAAATCCAGCGTTTCATACATCGCGCTGTTTGGTTCGCCAACGCTAAGCCCCCCGATTGCAAAGCCGTCAAAGGTCTTGCCCGCGTAAAAGGTGTTTGTAAGCTCAAGCGCGGATCTAGTTCTAAGCTCCTTATCCACCCCGCCTTGCACGATGGCAAAGAGATTTTGCCGCCCGTCTTGGCGCACGCTCTCGTGGTATTCAAGCGCTAGTTTTGCCCAGCGGCTTGTCCTAGCCACTGAATTTGCAACGCGCGCCTTATCCGCTGGGAGCGCTACAAGATCATCAAGCACCATCATAATGTCGCTGCCTAGCTTTCGTTGAATGTCTATGACTTTGTCGTAAGAAAAAAAGTGCCGGCTGCCGTCTATGTGGCTTTTAAAGGCTATGCCATCTTCGCTTGTTTTGCCGCTAAGGCTAAAGGCTTGAAAGCCGCCGCTGTCTGTTAGGTAGCTGTTTTTAAAGCCCGTAAAGCCCCTTAGCCCGCCAAAGCGCTCCACCACGTCCGCGCCCGGCTTTAAATACAAATGATACGTGTTAGCCAAGATGATCTTTGGGTCTAAAAACCGCTCAAGATCCACGCTATCTAGCGATTTCACGCACGCGGCTGTCCCCACGGGCATAAAAACGGGCGTTTGAATTTCGTTCGTTGCTGTTTGGATTAGCCCAGCGCGCGCTCTGCCGTCGGTGTTTTGTAGTGTAAAGATCATCAGAGCTTCAGCAAGGCTTTTAGATCTTGATAGATGTAGCCAGGCATTGCAAAAAGGCATTTGTGAATGTCGGCGTTGTAAAAGGCATTGCCCTCTAGCATATCCGCAATGTGGAGCTTAAGATCCGCCGTCGGGTGGTATTTTTTAGACGCAAAAACGCCGGTCAAAGGCGCGCTAGCGTGGTAGCTAAACGCAATGGCAAATCTAAACATTTCAAAGCTCTTTAGCTGCTCTTTAAATTCTTGCGTATCCCAAGCGGCGGTTTGCATAACTAAGATCCCGTCGTCTTTTAGCGCGCGGTAGCTTTGCACGATGAGCTCTTTTTTGTAAGCGGGCGCGATTGATACATCGTAAAATTTTTCCTTGTCTAGCTCGCTTGAAACATTGACGCCGTGCTTGTTTAGTTGCGCTAAAAGCCCGTCGCCAAGCCCGTTGCTAGGCGCGCCGCAAAGCAAAACTTCTTTGGCGTATGGATAAACGCAAAGCGGTAAATGCGCCAGAATTTCGTTTGTTAAAAGATCTTGCGAGATTTGCACTGATGTCCTTTAATGCCTAGATAGCTTTGGCTAAAATCTTACAAAAATTATATTTAAAGCTTAAGATATGCCTATTACATATAAAGATAGCGGGGTGGATACGGGCGCGGCGGAGCGGTTCGTGCAGGGGATCCGCCCGCTTATGCAGGGCACTTTTACAAGCGCGGTTTTTTCTAGCGCAGCCGGCGGGGCGTTTGGCTATGGCGCTGGCGGTGGCTTTGCAAGCGGGTTTAGGATCCCAGCTGGCTACAAAAACCCCGTGCTTTTTGCTTGCACCGATGGCGTTGGCACCAAGCTTAGCTTGGCTAAGGATCTTGATAGGCTCGGCACAATTGGCACGGATCTTGTAGCGATGTGCGTTAATGACTTGCTTTGCGCCTTTGCCACCCCACTTGTGTTTTTGGATTATTACGCTTGCAGCACCCTAGACGTGCGCCAAGCGCAGCTTGTGCTAGAGAGCATTGCAGCGGCTTGCCACCGTGCGGGCGTGGCGCTTATAGGCGGGGAAACGGCGCAGTTGCCCGGCTTTTATGCGCGCGGGGGGCTTGAGCTTGCGGGCTTTGCCGTTGGGGTGGCAGAAAGTAGCGATTTTGAGCGCGCCGCTACCATAAAAAGCGGCGATGTTTTAATTGCCTTGCCAAGCTCGGGGCTGCATTCAAACGGCTTTTCTTTGGCGCGCAAGGTGTTTTTCGAGCACCTAAAAATGCGCCCGCACGAGCCGTTTTTGGGCTCCACGCTATTAGACGTACTTTTGGAGCCCACGCGGATCTACACCGCTGAATTCGAGCGCGCAAAGGCGCAAATAAAGGCGCTAGCGCACATAACCGGCGGTGGTATGGCACACAATCTTTCACGCGTGCTGCCGCCAGAGCTTGGCGCGCAAATAGACGAGCGCGCGCTAAGGATCCCGGACGTTTTTGGCGCGCTTGCTAAGCACGTGGAAAGGCAGGAGATGTTTAGGACGTTTAATATGGGCGTTGGAATGATCCTAGTGGCTAGCAAAACCCTTGCGGACGATGTTTGCGCTAAAACCGGCGGCTATGTCATCGGTGAGCTCACAAGCAGCGCAACTGGCGTTTGCATTTGCTAAGCGGATCCAAGATTAAGCACGCGCACGCACACAAGGCGGCAAGCAGCAGGCGGCAGGGCTAAGATCTTATCAAGATTTTGCCCTTGCACCGGTTTAGGCTGGATCTAGATCCAAACCCCAAGCGTAACCGTGCGCGAAGATCTTGGTGCGCAAGATCTACCCGCGTAGTTTGTAGATGAGTGCTGAGAGTATGAAAAGCGCTCCGATGCCAGCGGTGATGGCAAAAAGCGGTGCGCCAAGATTGGCAAAAAAGCCGATGGATACGGATATGACGGCGTTTGTTGATAAAAAGACCATATCGTTATAGGCGATGACCCTGCCACGATACTCGCTGTTTGCTTCGCGTTGCAAAAAGCTGTAGGTGATAGACCAGATGGACGACGTGAAAAAGCCCGTGGCGAAGGTGCCGATAAGTGAGGCGTAGAAGTTAAATTGCAGCGCCGCCCAAAGGATAATCGCCACGCCTTGAAGGCTCATCAGCCACACAAGCAGCCTTTTGCTTTCTTGAAATCTTGAGAAAAAGATCGGCCCCAAAAATAGCCCCACCGCGCGCACGGAGTTGATTGTGCCAATTGCCAGCGGCTCGGGGATTGTGCTTGCGTAGTTTTTGGAAGCTAGCAGGGCAACGAGCGCGTCAAAGGACGTAAAGCCGACCGTTGCGTGTAGCAAGATGATTTTTATGATGTTTTTGTTGCTAAAAAGGTAATCCACGCCGCCGCGCAAAAGGTGCGTTATCTTTTGCTTTTTTAGGTCAAGATCTTGGGGCAGGCTCAAGAATTTTAGGATAAATAATGAAACAACAAAGAGCGCGACGTCGAAAATAATCGCAACATTTGTGCCAAAAATATGCACGCAAAGCCCGCCAAAAGCCATTCCGGCTACAAAATTGAGCGACCACGTAACGGAGATTGTGTCGTTTGCGTTGCGCAGGTTTTCGCTTTTGACGATTTTGGGGACGAAGCTTTGCACGGCGGTCATTAAAAAGCTCGCGCAAGACATTTTGATAAACACGAACACAAACATCAGCCACAGCAGATCTTTAGAAGTTACGGTAAGAAACGCAAGCGTCGCCAAAGCTTCCACAAAAATCAGGATAAATAAAAGCCTTTTTGGGTTTATTCTATCCAGAAAAATCCCGCTAATAGGCGCTTGCAAAATGCCCGGCAGCCAGTGGAACGCAGCGATGAGCGCAATCATCATATCCCCGGCTTTAAAATTAATCAAAATATCATAAACGCTAACGGCGGTAAACCACGAGCCAAAGCTAAGCAGCACGTCTATAAACCAAAGCAACCTGAATTGGCGGTTTGTTTTTAGCAGGGTGATGTAGTTCATTTTTTCTCCGGGCGCAATTATATCCCAGCGTGATTTAACTCTCCCCGCAAGGGATTTTTCAGTATCCTTGCCGGCGCGTTTGCCTTAAAGGATCCACAGTGAAAGCTTTTTTGCCTATTGTCTTTGCCAGCATTGCAGCCGTTGGCAATGCGATTTTTGCGTTAGCGCAGAGCAAAAACGCGGGCGCGGCTGGTAGCCTTGTTTTTGTGAGCCTTAGTGTTTTAGTTGCCGCCGTTTTTGGCTTTTTTGCGGCTTTTATCTTTGGCGAGTTTAACGCCCTAGCGGTTTTCAAGCAGCACTACAAGGCTATTTTTCTAAGCGGCTTTGGGCTTTTCTTGGTGTATGTTGGCTTTAATCTTTTGTATTCAAGCGGCGTTTCTTCTTACATTTTATACGCTGTAATCTCCATTTTTACAACGACGATAATCGTCGGGATCTTATGGCTTGGCGAGCCCGTTAGCGTGCAAAAAATCGTGGCGATAATCCTAGCGCTAGCGTCTGTCGTGCTGTTTTCTGTTTAGTGGGCGTTTGTGTTTGATTTGTGTGCTTAAGTGGCGTTGTTAGCTGTGATAGATAATTTTTTATAATTTTTCTTTCTGTATAATGGGTCGCAAAAATCACAAGGGTGAAATTATGAAAATACTAAAGTTCATATCTTTTGTTTGTGCTTTGGGGTTGGTAGCAGCTTCTTGCGGTAGCAGCGGATCTGGTGTTGGATCTAGCGCCGGCGTGGGATCCAAGGGCGGCAGTGGTGATCTTGGCAGTGGCAAAACTAAAAAAACAACTTTAAATATTTACGCCGCCGGCTTTGATGCCAAACGCTCCGTGTATTGGAAAAATGGCGTAGAAAATATCGTAGCAGACGAGCAAGGCATTCCTTTTATCCTTTCTTCAATGGCTGTAAGCGGAAAAGATGTGTATGTAGCTGGTGAGTATGCAACAGGCAAGGTTGCGTATTTTTTAAACGGCAAAGAAGTTGCTTTGACGGAGAATGCCTATGATACAGACGCTAAGGGCACTTCCATTGCTGTTAGTGGTGAAGATGTTTATGTGGCGGGAATACACAAGGCACTATCTGCTAGCAACTCAAAAGCCGTGTATTGGAAAAACGGTAGCGAGATTGCTTTAACAGACGGGATTTCCATCGGCGATATGGCTACGTCTATATTTGTAAGCGGGCAGGACGTTTATGTAGCAGGTGTTCATACGGCTAAGGCTGTGTATTGGGTGAATGGCACGGAGCATAATTTAAGCGATGGCATTACAAGCCAAGCCGATGCAAATGCAATTGCATTTGCTAATGGCAATGTTTATACGGCAGGATCCAACAACGATATGGCGGTTTATTGGATAAATCAAGAAGAGCATATTTTAACGAGCCGAAACTCACAAGACAACAACGCTACGGCAATTTTTGTTAGCGGCAAAGATGTTTATGTGGCCGGCATTCACGACAAAAAGCCGGTTTATTGGAAAAATGGCAATGAAGTTGAGCTTTCAAGCGACACTCAAGACGTTGGCGTTTCTTCTATAAGCGTTGATGGAAACGATGTTTATGTTGGCGGTTATCGTGGCAAAAAGGCCGTTTATTGGAAAAACGGAAAGGAAATGAACCTAACTGATGGTTCAGGTTTTGCACAGGTTAAGGCTCTTGTTTTAGTTAGGGAATAGGTTTTTGCAAAAATTACATTGAAAGGTAAAAAATGAAGTCAATTAAATTTATATCTTTTGTTTGCGCTTTGGGTTTAGTTGCAGCTTCTTGCGGTAGCAGCGGATCTGGTGCAGGATCTAATGGCGGCACGGGCGCTGGTGGCACGCAAGGTGGCGGGGCAAAAAACGTGGAATACGATATTTACGTAGCTGGCAAGTATAATAATAAGGTTGTGTATTGGAAAAACAGTGTAGAAACCAACGTAACAGACGGCACAACAAACAAAAACGTTACTTCAATGGCTGTGAGTGCTAGTGGGGACGTGTATTTGGCGGGGTATAGTTATGGTGAAACCGGTATGGGTAAGGCCTTGTATTGGAAAAATGGTAGCGAGTTTGAATTAACCAGTGAAAATTCAGACAATAAGGCGACTTCTATCGCTACAAGCGGTAACGATTTTTATATCTCCGGTTTGCATAAGGAGATTGGCGGAAATGTTAAATCCGTGTATTGGAAAAACGGCAAGGCTGGAGAAGTTGTTTTAAATTCTGACTGGGGATCTAGCGCAAACGCCATAGCCTTTGGCAACGGCCACGTTTATACGGCGGGTATCATTGATGATAATGGCAATAATAAAGTTGGGTATTGGAAAGATAGCGTATTTACTACATACGCCACGCTTACCGCTAGCACTTTTAGTGTAACTTCAATAGCCGTTGATGGAGACAAAGTGTATGTGGGCGGTAGAAATGGGAACAAAGCCGTTTATTGGGTTGATAGCAAGGAACATAATTTAACCGACGATACTAAGAGTGGCTCATCTGTTTTATCTCTTTTTGTAAGCGGTGGCAAGGTTTATGCTGCGGGCACAATCGGCGGCTGGCGCGCTACTTATTGGGTTGGCGAGAAGGATTTTAACTTAACGGATTCTGCACATATAGGTAGGGCAAATTCAATAACAGTTGCCGGTGGTAAGGTTTATGTGGCTGGTGTTAATAACGGAACGCCTACTTATTGGATTGACGGCAAAGATTTCAACTTAACCAAGCCTTTTGACGCTTCAAAACAAGGGGGTGGATCCCAATTGCCAGGCGGTGCTTCCCAAAGCCCACAAGCAAACGAAGCTGATGCCGTTAGCATTGTTGTTGTGCCAAGAAAAAAATAATTATATTTGAAAGATCTCTGGGTTATTGCGAAATTTTGCCTAGAGATCTTTAGCTTTTAATATCTACTTGTTTTTCTGTTAGTTCTGCCAAGCTTAAGCCCTTGGCTTGTATCATTCCGCTTCCATTTAAAACAAAAGGAAATACGTGAGAAAGTTTTTTGTACTTTGCGCGCTTTTTGCGCTTGTTTTGCAATTAAACGCGGACGATGTTTTCAAATTTGGTGAAAAAAACAGCAAGCCATACCTTAAAAAAACGGGCTTTTTCGCCGCTTTGCCGGTTGGTTATTCGCGCCAAAGCTACAAAATACTTGGCAGTTCTTTTACACACAGCGGCTTCGGTAGCGGGCTAAATCTCGGCTTTAGGTATGAAAATTTCAGCGCGAGCTTGGAGCATTTTTACAACACCACTTTTGCGATTGATTACCTTATGCCGCTTGACAAAAAGCACGATAGATTCGAGTATTTTTGGTATGGCGGGCTTGGGCTTGGGCATAATTATTACGGCGCGTCTGACAATATGACGCTTGCGGTGCGTGCGGGTGCTGGCGCGGCGCGCAAGGCGCTAGACCACACATTCTTTTTTAACGGTTTTGCGTCCGTGTCCTTGCCAAACAAGGAAAAATTTTTAGGCAGTGAATACGAATTTGGCTCAAGAATTAATCTTGGCGCGCAGATTGGGTTTTTCTTTGACACGGGGGATGTGTTTTAGCTCTGTTTTTAAGGAGCGGTGCGCGTAAGGCTTGTAAGATCTTGCGCGGTTTTGCCGCTCTTGCTTTTGACTTATAGTTTTCCTTTTATTTATTTGCTTGTGTGCGTTTTGCTCCACTAGCTTGACTTTTGCCGCGCTTTAAAATTCTTTTTAGCTTTTTACGGATCTTGGCAAATCTTTTATTTTATTGCTGAGTAGGGGGGCTTTTGGATCTTGCGCGTGGGTAAGACTTACGCTTTTGTTTAGGTGGCGCGGCTAGGATCTTGCGCGCTTGCTCGTTAAGATCTTGAACGTCGGGAGCGGGTAAGACTTGCGCCTTTGCAAGCCATATCTTTGGTTAGGATCTTTGGTGGCGGTTAGATCTTGTGCCCTTTGCTATTGATGTTCTATGTTTGCTTTTGTATGGATTGCTACGCCAAATTGCCGTTTGAATGTTTGGCGTTTTGGCGGATAAGATTTGCAACTATTTGGTAGGTTAAGATCTTGGGCGCGCGTGATAGGTTTTTAGGTTTGGCTTGAGATCTTAGCTTTGGTGGTGGCAAGATCTTAGACGCTGTTTAGCTTAAGATTTTGAGTGCTGGTAAGATCTTGCGAGCCTTCCTAGATCTAAACGTTTCACGGCTTTAGGCTTGGCTTTGTCCTTAGATCTTGGCGCTAACATTTTCACGTTTGGCTTGAGATCTTTAGCGCTGGCGGCGGTTAGATCTTGCGCTTTTGTTTAGGTGACGCGGCTTGGAACTTGCGCGCTTGCTTGTTAAGATTTTGAGTGTGCGATGGCTAGATCTTGAACGCCGGGAGCGGGTAAGGCTTGCGCTTTTGTAATCTAAGCCTGCCTAGATCTAAACGCTTTACAGCTTTAGGCTTGGCTTTGTCCTTAGATCTTGGCGCTAACATTTTCACGTTTGGCTTAAGATCTTTAGCACTGGCGGCGGTTAGATCTTGCGCTTTTGTTTAGGTGACGCGGCTTGTGACTAGATCTTGACGCTTGCTTAGATCTAGCCATTCTCACTCAAGCTGCCGCCAAGTCAAGCCAGCGCTATGGACCACTCGCCGCGCAAAGATCTTGCCGCTTTTGCGCACTAGATCTTAGCGCCAGTTACCGCGCCAAGTGCAAGATCCATTACAAAACGGCGCCATCGTTGTGCCATAGATCTTAACCACTTGCGAAGATCTATCCACGTTAAGGATCTTGCCATCAGTCACAGCCACGCGTTTGGATCTTGCCGGCGCGCGCGTCACACCATTGCCACTACCACCGTTGCGCGCGTCACAGCTACCACCAGTGCGTTCGCCACCGCACGCGCAACGCCTAGTCTTTTTTATTCTTTGCGTGCCAAGTTTTTGACGCGGCTTGCGCTTGCCACATTTTGTAATACTTGCCGCGGGCTTTTAGCAGCTCATCGTGCTTGCCCTCTTCAATTAGCTTTGCGTCATCAAAAACTAGGATCTTATCCGCGCCGGTAATTGTTGAAAGGCGGTGTGCTATCACTAGGATTGTCTTATCTTTCAAAAGCTCGTCAATCGCCCTTTGCACGGCGGCTTCGCTTTGTGTATCAAGCGCCGCGGTTGGCTCATCAAGCATAACAATCGGCGCGTTTTTTAGAATAGCCCGCGCTATGCTAATGCGCTGTTTTTCCCCGCCGCTTAGGTTGCCGCCGATGTCTCCAACCTGTGTTTCGTAGCCGCTAGGCAAGCGCATAATGAACTCATCGCAATGCGCCATTTTTGCCGCCGCGTGCACTTCGTCATCGCTAGCGCCTGAGCGCCCCATTCTGATGTTGTTTAGGATTGTGTCGTTAAACAAATACACGTCTTGGAAAACGACAGACAAATTTTGCATTAGCCGCCCAGGCTCCATAGCCCTAAGATCCGCGCCGCCGATTTTTACCGCCCCGCGCGCTGGATCTCCGTAACGCATAAGCATTTTGATTGCCGTTGTTTTGCCGCTACCGCTCGTGCCTACAATCGCCGTCATCGTTTTTGGCGCAAGGGTGAAGCTAACGCCTTGCAATGCCGGCTTGCTGCCCGCGTTATACGCAAACTCCACATTTTCAAAGCTTATGCCAAAGTCCTTTGGCTCTTGAAGTGGCGTGTTTGTTTGCAGCTCCTTTAGCTCTAGGATCTCCTTAGCGCGCCTAAAGGCTGTTTCTACTAGATTTAAAATGGACGAAACGCTAAGGAATAAAGACGCCGGCTCAATTAAACGTGAAAGCACAATAAGCACAGCAGCCACCACGGGCGCGCTTGTTTGGTTTTGCTCGGCAAGCCATACTCCAAGTATGCCCGCTAGCAGCATCGTAACGACGGCTAGGGAGCCCATCAGCAAGCTAGGCACCACGCCAGCGACCATCGCTTCTAGCTGGACTTGGCGCACGTTTTGTATGCTCTCTTGCAATTTTTGCGCGTTTTGCCCCACTTTGTTTATGGATCTAAGCACGCCTATGCCTTGAATGTATTCTATTACGTCGCTCTCAAGCCTTGCGTTGGCGCTTACAAATTCCGTTTTTTCTTTAATTGCTAGCCGCCTTTTTAGCTTGTATAATGGAATGGCTAGCGGCAGCGCAAAGGCCGTTAAAAGCCCTATTTGCCAGCTAGCAAGCAGCGTGGCGGCAATTACTATGGCGCTAATTACTAAAAGCTCTAAAAACATAGCCGGGATCATTCCCATAAACATAACCGCTTCATCAACGTTGCTTGCAAAAACGGCGTTTAGGTCGCCCGTTTTGTAGCCTTGCAGGGTTTGCAGTGGGATCTTCATTAGCTTTTTGCCAAGATTAACTCTTAGGTCGTATCCAGCTAGCAAGAATGTTGCGTTTTTGCTGTGATCGTAATCTGTGCCCATAAATTTTGCGATGGCAAAGATAACCACAAGCGCGCTCATAGCGCCAGCCGTGCTCCAAATTAGACCCAGATCTTGCTCGTAAAGCCCCTTTAAAAGCGGGTAAAAGCTCACGTATAAAAGCCCTTGCGTGGTTACAGCCACAACGTTTGCGTAAAAGCTTTTGTTGTAAGCGGCCTTGTGCTTGCCTATCATCTGCAAAAACGTTTTGCGCACTTGGTTAAAAGATAAATATTTAGTTTGCATTTTTGCTCCTCATATCCCAATCTTGCGTGCTTTGGTAGCTATCCCAGAGTTTTTTGTATTCGCCGTCTTTGATGAGCTCATCGTGCTTGCCGCGCTGAACGATTTTGCCCGCGTCAAAAACCAAAATTTCGTCCGCTTCTTTTATCGTGGATAGGCGGTGCGCGATGATTATCGTTGTTTTGCCTATGATTAAATTTGAGATTGCCTTGATTATTTCTTCTTCGTTTTCTGGGTCAGCAAAGGCGGTGGCTTCATCTAGCACAATGATTGGCGTATCGCGCAAAATCGTCCTAGCGATTGTAATGCGCTGTTTTTGCCCGCCGCTTAGGTTAGCGCCGCGCTCGCCGGCGATTGTGTCATAACCAGATGGTAGGCTTTCTATAAAATCGTGTATCTGTGCGGCGCGGGCGGCTTTTATGACGTCATCTTTGGTAGCGCCCGGCTTTGATTTTGCGATGTTTTCATAAATGCTTTCATTAAACAAAAACGTATCTTGGAATACAAAGGAAACGTGCTCCATTAAAGTCTTTGGAACTGTGTCTTTTACATCAACGCCGCCTACTAAGATCTCTCCGCTTTGCGCATCCCAAAAGCGCGGAATGAGTGAGGCCACGGTGCTTTTGCCCGCCCCGCTTTTGCCTACAAGCGCTGTTACGCTCCCGCTTGCAACCTTAAAACTCACGCCATCTAGCGCCAGGGTTTTTCTTGTGCTATACGCAAAGCTTACGTTTTTAAACTCAACGCTTGCGTCTTGCGGGGTTTTTGGATTTTCTACCACGGGCAAGGGCTTAATATCTAGCACGCCCAAGATCCCCTTAGCGGCGATTTGCGATTTTTTGATGAAATTATCTAGCAGCATAAAGGGCATCATTGCGTCTATTAGCCCCGTTGCGGTAATGAGCGCGCCGGCAAAATCGCCTAGATCTAGGCTGCCATTAAGGTAAAAATACGCTCCGCTTAGCCCCACGACGGCAAAGGTTGGCACCGGGCTAAAAAGCACGTGGCCTATGCGCGATGGCAAGGAAGCAACGGCTAGCCACGCCTTTAGGCTTTGCGTGTATGAATTTAGCGCCGCGTCGTAGCGCTTAAAGGAGCTTTTGCCGTCGCTAAAAGTGCGCACAACGGGCATAGCTTGCACGAATTCTATGATGGATGAGTTGATCCTTGCTTGATTTTGATCGTATTCTTCGCGGTATTTATCGCCATCTTTAAATGCAAGGCTTAGCACTACACCTAGCACCAGCACGCACGCAAGGCTAATTAATAGCAAGCGGTAGTCAAAATACCCAAGCGCCACTGCTGAGCCAAGCGGCGCGACGATTAACCGCCCGATTGTAGGCGTAGTATCAGCAACAAAGGAGTGCAAGTTTTTCACATCGTCAAGCATTACCTTTTTTAGCTTGCCCGTGCCGTTTGTTAGGATCTCTCCAAATGGAATGAGCGCCAAATGCGCCGATAGCTTTGTGCGTAAGATCTGCTCTAGCTCAAACGCCGCCTTGTGAGACACGCCAAAGCCCGTCATTCGCAAAAAAAATTCGCCAAAAATCAGCGCGCCGGCGGTAAAAAGCGCCCAGTAATGCGCCCGCCCCGCCGCTAGCTCTGAAATCACAAAGGCAAAGGCAAAGCTAGATAGCACATAAGACAGCGCCCCAGCCGCGCCTAGAAAAACGCCTAGTTTAATTTGCCCCATCACGGGCTCCATTATCTTAGTTGAGATCTTTTCTTTTTTGTTTTGCATTCTTATCCTTTCCTTGCAAAAAGCCGGCGCTCTTGCCGGCTAGAAGTTGTATTTTGCGCCAAACCCTAAGATCCTGCCTTCATTAAAAGATACCAGCAAGCCGTCTGTTCTATCCATTACGTTTGTGATGTAGTCCTTGTCCGTAATGTTTTTGCCGTATGCGTAAAGGTCAAACTCGCCGTTTGTGTAGCCAAACCGCAAATCAGCCGTTGCGTAGGCGCCTTGAGTGTATTGGTTTTTTTCATCAAAGTATGTTTTGCCAACGGCGTTAAGATCTAACCCCGCGTAAAACCCAAGCGCGCTTGTGTAAGAGGCCCCAGCTGAGATCTTATAAGCTGGCGTGCGCTCAATCTTATTGCCTTTGTTGTTGGATCCGTCCCTGTTTAGGTGGTTGCTTTTATACTTGGCGTCTGTAAAATTTGCGGATAATTTTAGATCTAGCTCGCTTGTGGCTTTAAAAAGTGCTTCAGCTTCAAGCCCTTTTGAAACGCTTTTGTCCGCGTTGCCGGTTGAGTAGTTGTTTGGATTTGCCGGATCCACAAAGTAAATGTGCGTATTTTTTATATCCATATAAAACACCGCCGCACTAAAACGCGCCTTGTCAAACGCGCCCTTTAGCCCAAGCTCGTAATTGTCCGTCGTTTGCGGTTTGAAAGTGTTTTTTGTTTTGTCGTTATTTTGTGCGTAAAAGTTAAAGCCGCCCGCCATATAGCCCTTTGAATACATTGCGTAGGTGTTAATCTCATTGTTTATGGCGTAGGTTAGCCCAAGCTTTGGCAAGAACACATCCCAAGATTTATCCGCCTTAAACACGTTAAACGGCGCGCTAGCAGAAGCACCAAGCGGATACATAAACGCCCGCACGTTGATGTCTTTTTTAATGTGTTGAAAGCGCCCAGCAAGGGTTAGATCTAGCCCGCTTGCAATTTCTGCCGTGCCTTGCGCAAAAACAGAAGCAGTTTTTGCGTTTGCCTTAGCCGGCGCGTTGAATTCCATTGCGGTTGGCATACTTGGCGGATTTGCCGGGAATTGTTGCCCCATTTTTTTAATATCTGTTTTTTCTTCTTCTAGGTAGATCCCGCCTATCCACTTAAGAGAGCTAGATCTTGTGCTAGTGGCTCTAAATTCTTGCGCTAGGGTTTTAACTTCTACATCGCCAAACATCATAAGTCCAGCGTAGTAGGCAAAGTCTTTCGTGTTACCAAAATCCATATCGTAGTCGCCTTTGGTGCCGGCTTTTTTATACGATGTGCTCGATGTGAAATTGACCGCGCTTGTTTCGTGGCGTATGTCTAAGCCCGCCGTTTGTGAAAAATGCCTTTCATTTGAGAGCAAATCAAGATTTGTGTGCTTGATGTCGTTTCTTTTTAGCGCTTTGAAATCGGCGTGTTTGATGAGCTTGTTGTTTGTAAAGTCGTTTTTCTTTAGCGCGCTGTTTGCAAAGATCTTAACGCTAAGCCCATCTAGCGGCTTTGCCTTTAGGCTAGCGCCAAAGCTGCGCGCGTTTTTAGCGTTTGCCTTTTTGCCCGTTAGGTCGTTTGTTATCCAGCCGTCGTCTTTAGAATAAAGCCCGTTTATGCTTAGGAAGAGTTTGTCTTGAATTAACGCGCCGCCGGCTTCTAGGCTTGCTTGCATAAAATTATACGTGGCGTATTCAAGCCCGGCTGTGCCGCTCCAAGTGTTTGTGGGCTCTTTTGTGATGACGTTTATCACCCCGCCGATGCTATCCTTGCCGTAGATGGCGCTGCTTGGGCCGCGTAAGATCTCTATGCGCTCAACGTTTGTAAGTGGCATAAAATATCCGTAGCGGTTGCTTTGCCCGCCCCCCCCCCCACCGTTTATATACACAGCAACAGGGTTATTTGAGCTAAACATTGATTGATTTAGCCCGCGCACGCTGATTGTTTCGTGAATGCCGTCTGTGATGGAAAAGCCCGGCACGCCCTTTAGCGCGCTGCTTAGATCTTTGATGTTTTTGCGCTCGATTTCGTCGTAGCCTACGACGCTAATACTTTGCGGAATGTCCTTTGGATCTTCTTGTATTTTGTTTGCTTCTACCGTTACGGTTGAAAGCTTTGCCGCGTCTTGCGCTTGGCTAGCACTAAGCGCGCAAGAAAGCGCAAACGATAGAGCCGCCGTTTTGAATAAGATGTTTTGCATATCTTTACCTTTAGAATTTTTAAACCGGATTTTAATAAAATAAAAACGGTTATTAACAAACGGCATTTTTGCTAACGGGATTATTTTTGCCCCAAAAAGGATCTTTTGTGAGTTTTACGAATATTTTTGACTTTGCGATGACAATGTGGCAGCGCGTTTTGCCAAGCAGCGCCAAAGCTCGCGGGGAGCTAAGCCTAGAAACCGCGCAGGCTTCAATGCAAACGCAATACTTTAACACAGGCGGCGGCATTAGTTATTACGAGAGCCGCTTTGTTGCAAAAGAAGACGTAAAAATAGATTTTTCAAGCCCGGAGCGCTTTTCTTTTTTGTTTTTTAACACAGGCGCGCCGGCTATTATGAAAGACGCCGCGTCGGGGCTAGAGCAAACGGCAAGCACAGGCGCGATGATAAGCGGCACAATGCAAAAGGACTTTCGCGGCACCAAGATCTACAAAAAGGGCAAGCTTTATTCCGTGCAGTGCTTTTCATTTAGCCAAGACCTAGCGCGCGAGCTTTTTAAAACAAACGCGGTGGCGCCGGAATTCACGCTTGGCAAGCCGAGCTTTAGCCAGCAGCTTAGCCTTGATGATTTGCACGGCGCTAGTAATTTTAAAGGCGCGTTGCAAGATATTTTTATGGAAGCAAAAATTTTAGAAGTTGTTTATAAAAGCTTTGCCAGCGAGCAAGCCAGCGCGCCGCTTAGCAAAAAAGACGCGCAAAGTTTACAAAAAGCGCGCGAGATTTTGCTTGCAAATTTGCAAGATCCGCCTTCAATACGCGAGCTTTCAAAGCTTGTTGGGCTCAATGATTTTAAGCTAAAGCGGGGTTTTAAAGAGCTTTTTAAAAAGACCATTCACCGCACCTTGCAAGAGGCGCGAATGGACCTAGCGCGCGAGCTTTTAAGCAAGAACGACATAAACGTAAGTCAAGCAGCGGATCTTGTTGGCTACAGGAGTTTGGGGCATTTTAGCAAGACGTTTAAGGACTATTACGATTGTCTTCCGACGGATTTTTTGAAAAATAAAAAGATTTATGTTTAGGCTTGGATTTGTGCGCTGGCTGTGCTTGCACGGGGCGCGCCCGCGCCTGCCACCGCGCTAGATCTTTGCGCCCCCGCGCTTCAGCCGCTGGATCTATGGTGCAAGGTCTTGACAGATCTTACCCGCCAGATCTACAGTAGATCCTTGCACTCAATCCTTACGCCACCACGCTTTGGCAAGCGCTTGGATCTTAAGGTTTAGATCTAAGGTAGCGCGTTCGCGTTCAGCGTTTAAATCAAGGCGCCTATTAGATCTTATGTTTTTTCT
>CAUTXO010000016.1:0-30660 GCA_963542625.1 uncultured Helicobacteraceae bacterium
CGTGGCTGAAGTCAAAACGTAACACTATAGATCGAGATCACTTAATCAGTGAAACCAGCCAACAGCGCGAACAGTATCAGCATAAGAAACGTAACACTATAAATCGAGATCACTTAATCAGTGAAACAACTCATCGCCAAAAACTGTTATTGCTTCATCAAGTAACACTATAGATCGAGATCACTTAATCAGTGAAACATTGCCTAAGGCTTGCGCGTGGCTGAAGTCAAAACGTAACACTATAGATCGAGATCACTTAATCAGTGAAACACAAAATCTTCTACACTTTGTTGTGTAAAAAGTCTAAGTAACACTATAGATCGAGATCACTTAATCAGTGAAACCTAAGTGAGCTCATAAAGCTGTGCTGCAACGTTCTGTAACACTATAGATCGAGATCACTTAATCAGTGAAACTAGCGGCAATTGATAACCTTGCCGTTTAGCTTATGGTAACACTATAGATCGAGATCACTTAGTCAGTGAAACAAAAAAAGAGAGCGGCGCAAAGCGCCAAACAGCGTGTAACACTATAGATCGAGATCACTTAATCAGTGAAACCATTTGGCGCGCCCCGCACAAACTCTTTAACAACCGTAACACTATAGATCGAGATCACTTAATCAGTGAAACCCTTTTTTCAAGGCTTGCATAGAAAACGTAGCGTGGTAACACTATAGATCGAGATCACTTAATCAGTGAAACCGCACACGCTCGAAAAAGAAAAAACAAAGATAATCACGGTAACACTATAGATCGAGATCACTTAATCAGTAAAACCGATAAGCAGTAAAGAGCATTTCACTATGAGCTTGGTAACACTATAGATTGAGATCACTTAATCAGTGAAACGCCATTAGAAGTTTTAGCTTAAGCGATATGCAAGGCAACACTATAGATCTAAATCACTTAATCAGTGAAACCTTAACCTATTTTGTGATTTCAAGTCCAAGCGTCAAGATCTTTACGCGTAAAGCTTGCTAGCGTGCGGTTTGCAAGGCAAAGTTTAGATTGTTTCGCTTTTTTCTTGCTCACTCAAATACACGGCGAGCATATCGGCGTGCAAGGTTTCAAACCAATCGGGTGCGCTTGTATCCACAGGTGGCATAAAAATCACCTTGATCTTCTTGCCGCGTCTGATTTTCATTTGGCGCGTGTCAAAAACGTAGTCGCTATTTACATAAACAACCGGCTGAATTTTCAAGCCGTATTTTTGCGCTAGGATCTTGGCGCCGGGTTTAAATTCGCCTATGCCGCCACCTTTGTTGCGCGTGCCCTCGGGGAAAATCATAATCGGCCGCTTGTCTTCTATTGGCTTTTGCGCGTCCTTTATGAGCTTTATTAGTGCGGATTTGCCGCCCCTATCGACGTTAATCATACGGTAAAGATCCATAAAAATCCGCACGAAAACATTATGCATTAGCTCTTTTTTGGCAACCCAGCAGGGGTTTAGATTGTGCTTGAGCTTAGTGATGATGGCTTCTGTTAAAATAATATCTATCCAGCTTCTGTGATTTAGCACATACATTGTCGCATCGGGCGCGGGCAGCCCCTTGTATTCAAAGCGTATGCCAGATAGAAAGACTTGGATCCTGCACCAAAGGCTCCTGTAATAGCCAACCCTTTTGCCAACCAAGCTCCACAAAAAGAGCGTTGGCAGCGTAAAAATATTCAAAAACAAGAAGAAAAAAAACCGCAATCTATCTAACATTTTCTTTATTCACCCAGCCTACATTGCCATCGGGCAAGAGTACCTTTACGTATTTGTCGTTTTGTCGCAATTTTTTGGCTTGCAGTGCCACTTCCGCCGTGTAAAAAAGCGTGGAATTTTTGATTGGCAGCAGATAAACATTGCTACCGGGCGCGATGATGACGTCGTCTTCTTTTAGCAAATACCACGACCCAAAGCCGATGATTAAGCTAAGCAAAAGAAAAAAGCTCCAGTGCCTTGTTTTGATGAGAAAAAACATCGCCGTCAGCGTCAAAAAGCCAAGTATCGCCGTCTCTAAAAACGGGAATTTTCTTTTGTTTGGGTTTAGATCTATTTGCGTGCTGATCTTTTGCCCGAAATCGCTAAAGTTTAGCTTGATGTCGTGATTTACAAAGTTGCCAAGATCTGGGTCAAACGTGAGAAATGAAAACGTCGTGATGTCGTTTGGAATGACGGCGTAATAGTAAATTTGCGAGATGGGGTAGGTGGCTTGGAGCGCGTCGTAGCCTTGCTTTTGCGCCACGGCGATATTCATATCCTTAAAATTTGCCAAGTAGCCGCTAAGGGCTAGCGTGATGATGTTGTGCGTATCGTTAAAGCGTTGCACGGTGTGCTCTTGCACGGTTATGCTGTTTGAAATCACGCCGATGTATTTTTTGTTGCTTGAAATGGATAGCGCCTTTAGGTGCTTGCCGCGCAGCGTGCTTTGGTGGATTTGCCCAGACGTTTTTGTGATAGTTACTTGCAAATCCGGCATTTTAAAGGCGTTTTCTAGCACGCGCATATAGACGGTTGTGCCATAAACATTTGCCTCGCTGCTTTTCCAAACTGGGTTGTCGTTTAGAATTTCCACGCCTTCTTGCCCGAAAAACCCCGTGCTGATTTTATCGAAACTATCGACGATGATAGCCTTGTAACCCACCTTGATGATCTGATTTTTGTAGATGTTTTTTGGCATACTCTGCACGGATAGGTAAATGAGCTCTTCGGCGTCGTCCGCACGCGCCGTGCTTGTAAGCGCAATGAGCGCAATGAGCGCGGATAGCACTAGGCGCCAAAATTTTGCGTCCTGAATTTTTGCGCTGTTTATTGTTTTATTCATCGTGCGCTTCCTTGATGTTTTGGCTCTCGCCACGCGGATCTTTGGCAGGAGCGCTGATCTTTGGATCTAGTGTGCTTTCAGCGCCAAGATCTTGTGTGATGGCGGAGCGGTTGAGATCTTGGATTGGCTTGTGGTCTTTGGCGTTGTGTGGATCTTTAGTGGCGTTCAGATCTTTGGCTTGGATTAGATCTTGTGCGTTAGCGTTGCGTGGATCTTTGGAACTTGCCCTAAGATCTAGCGCGGCTTTGGCGCCAAGATCTTGCACGATAGCTTGGCGTAGAGCTTTAGATCTCATCTTAAGAACTAGGGTGGCTTTGGCGCTAAGATCTAGCGTGTTTTCAGCGCCAAGATCTTGTGCGATGGCGGAGCGGTTAAGATCTTGGATTAGCTTGTGATCTTTGGCGTTGCGCGGATCTATAGTGGCGTTCGGATCTTTGGCTTGGATTAGATCTTGCACGTTTGCTCGGCGTGGATCTTTGGCTTTGCTTAGATCTTGCGCGCAAAAAAGATCTAATGGTAGCCGCGCTGGATGGCTCACGATAAAAGTCCTTGCAAGCATTTTGTGCCGTCTTGGCTGGCTAGATCTAGGGCGCGCTCGGGGTGTGGCATAAGCGCGAAGACGTTTTTTTGCTTGTTGCAAATGCCGGCAATGGCGCCGGCTGAGCCGTTTAGATCCGCGCTTTCCCCGTTAGCGCTTGCGTAGGTTAGCAAGATCTGCCCGCTATTTTCTAGCTCTTTGCGCGTTTGCTCGCTTGCGTAGTAGTTGCCGTGCGCGTGCGCCACCGGTAGGCGGATTAGCTCCCCGCGCGAAAAGCCGCTAAGCAAGGCGTTGTCTGTGTTTTGCACCCTTAGGTGCTGAAGGCGGCTGATGAATTTCAGGCCTTTGTTTATCAGCATTGCACCCGGTAAAAGCCCCGCTTCTAGCAAGATCTGAAAGCCATTGCAAATGCCAAGCACGAGCCCCCCGCGTTTTGCGTGCGCGCGGACGCTCTCCATAATTGGGCGCAAAGCGGCGATGGCACCGGGGCGCAAATAATCGCCATAACTAAAGCCGCCCGGCAATACGACAAGATCCGTTCCGCGTGGCAAGTCTTTTTGCGCGTCGCTGCAAAAGCTCACGGGCGCGCCAAGTTTTTCAAAGGCGTATTGCGCGTCAAGATCACACGTGGCGCCCAAAAACTGCACGACGGCAACATTCACGGCGCAAGCTCCACCGTAAAACATTCTGTGATTTCATTTGCAAGGAGCTTTTTTGCCGCCTGCTGCGCTAGATCTGCTGCTTCTTGCGGGCTTTCTGTATCAAGATCTAAGATGATTTGTTTGCCGATTTTTACCCCGCTAATCTTGCTAAACCCAAGCCCGCCAAGCGCATTAAGGCAAGCCACACTTGCTGGATCTTGCACGTCTTGTTTGTAAAAAATATTAACGGCGAGCTTCATCTTGACCTGCATTCAAGCTCGCGTTTGCATTCAAACTCGCGCTTAGATCTACGCGCAAATCCGCGCGCAAACCAGCGTTCAAACCCTGCCGCGTTTGCCAGCCAAGCTTTAAGATCTTGGTAATTCAAAGTGCCCGCGCCTGCACCAGCGCCAAAGCCGCTACGCGTGCGCGCGTGAGCGTGAGCCACACTGTGCGCGCTCGTGTGTGCGAAAGAATGCGCACCGCCGCTAGATCTGTAGGATCTTTGGTAACAAACCCTGTGCCTATTCATTCGGCTTTGCTTTGGAGATTATGAGCGCTTTTAATATGTTTATGGCGGAGCTTAGCTGGAAGTCGTTGCTTAGCTGCTCGGGCGTGATTAGATTTTTGTTTTCTTTTGGCGCGCGCTTGCCCTTTGTGCCGTTTAAATCAAGCTCTTCAAGCTTTGCTTCTAGGTGATCTTTTAGCTCGGCTTCTTTGATGGAAAACCCGCTTGATGTCTCTTGCAGCTTGCCTTGATGGATCTCAATGTCTGGCTCTATGCCCTTTGCTTGAATGGTGCGCCCGCTTGGCAAGTAATAGCGCGCCACGGTTAGGCGTATGGCGTCCTTGTCGCCAAGGGGCAATACCACTTGCACGCTACCCTTGCCAAAGGTTTTCTCGCCCACGATGACCGCGCGCTTGTGATCTTGGAGCGCCCCGCTTACTATCTCGCTTGCGCTTGCGCTACCAGCATTAACAAGCACCACCATAGGTAGGTTTGTTAGCTTCAAGTTCTTTTTGGCGTGGTGGATTTGCTCTTCGGCAGATGAGCGCCCCTTTTGCGATACAATTACGCCCTTTTCTACGAATAAATTCGTCGTCCTAATGGCTTGATCTAGCAAGCCGCCTGGGTTGTTCCGCATATCCAAAATTATCCCGCGCGCCCAAGGTTTTGATGATTTTATGGCGCTCTCTAGCTGATCCGCAACGTTTTTGTCAAAGCTTACTATTCTAAGGTAGAGCATATCTTCATAGCGTTTGTGATAGACGGATTCTATTTTGATGATATCCCGCACGATCTTCACGGCAAAGGGTTTATCCACACCCTTGCGCACAATCGTAAGCGTAACGGCGGTTTTTGGCTTGCCGCGCATATTTCTAACGGCTTCATCGGTTGTCATTCCAAGCGTGGATTTGTTGTTTATTTTTAGGATTATATCGCCGGCTTTAATGCCCGCTTTGTCCGCTGGCGTGCCGTCCATAGGCGCAATGATGGTAAGCGCGCCTTGTTTCATACCGATGGTTATGCCAAGCCCGCCAAACTCGCCTTGCGTTTTTATATTCATATCGTTAAAGGCTTCAGAGTTTAGGTAGCCAGAGTGCGCGTCAAGGTTGCTTAAAAGCCCTTCTAGCGCTTTTTTCATAATATCGCTCATAGAAATGTCATCTACGTAGTGATTTTCTATCGTTTGAACGACGTTTATAAATTTTTTGATTTCTTCTTGGCGGTTTGGCTTTTTTTCTTCAGCCTTGGCTTCTAGGCGGACGCTAAGAACGGAAAAAACAAGCAAAAAGCTGACAAAAGCCGTGAATACAAGACCGTGTTTTCGCATAAGGACAAAGCTCCGAAAGTTTTTGCGCTATTTTATAAAAAATCATCTTAGCAAGCAGGATCTTTATTTTTCATTGAGTAAAATTCGCGCTTTAAAGGTAAAACAATGACAGCTCTTAAAAAAACAGCCCTTTACGTCGGCGCATTTTTAGTTATGTTTTTTGCCGCAAGGCTTTGGCTATACGTGCAGTATTTTAGTTTTTTTTCTAACCTTAGCCCGGCGCAGGTTTTAGCGGCGTTTTTGCACGGTGTGCGCTTTGATCTAAACGTAACAGCAACGTTTTTGGCGCCCCTTGTTTTGCTTGCGAATTTGCCCTTTGCTTTTGCCACTAAAAAGCCCTACCAAATACTTTTGGCGCTTTGGGCTTCAGCGGGCTTGCTTATTTTTGCCGGGATCTTAGCCAGCGACGTTGTGTATTTTCAAGAAGTAAAACGCCACATCGCGGATGAAATTTCTTATCTTGGCACGGAAAAGGCGTATATTTTTAAGATGATCTTTGCCTATCCGGCTCAAGCCGCCGCTGCACTTGCCTTTGCCAGCGTGATGATTATCTTGTGTTTAGGCTAGCCCTTGTGCGCGTGCTCCCATTTAAGCGCGGGATCTTAAAGCTTTTGTTCGTGGTGCTTGCTAGCGTTCTTTTTATCCGCGGCAGCTTTGACACCAAGCCAATCACGGTGGCAAACGCATTCATAGGATCTCACGAGCAGGGCTTGCTTAGCCTAAACGGCGTTTTTACGTCCTACATTTACACGCGCCACAAGGACGCCGCGCATATTAATCACAACTTTTACTCATTTGATGAAGCGCGGGGGATCTTAGGGCTAAAGCGGTCTGAATACCCACTTGAGAAGTCCTACGACCTAAACAAAACGGGGCTAAACGTTGTTTTTGTCTTGCTAGAGAGCTGGACGCCGGCGTTTATTGATAGCTTTGCTGAAAGTGGTGCGGGCGGGCGCGGGCAAAAGAACGAGCTTACGCCAAACTTTGACGCCCTAGCGCAAAACGGCGCGCGCTTTGTGAATTTTTTTGCCAGCGGGCAGCGCAGCATTGAGGGCATTCAAGCTTCTTTAACGGGCGTAGCGCCTGTGAAAACCTTGCCGTTTATGGGCTTTGGCTTAGAGCTTTCAAAGCTCACGCGCATTGGAGAGATACTAACGAAAAATGGCTACGACTCGATTATGATGCAAACGAGCAAGCGCGGCAGTTTTTACGTTAATTTGATTGCCGCTTCTTTGGGCGTGCAAAAATACTTCGGCAAGGAAGATATGCCGCCCGTGCTTGATTACCCGGACAAAAAGGGCGCGTATTTTGGTTGGGATTACGAGGGCTATATGAAGCTTTTTGACGAGATAGACAAAACAGACAAGCCCTTTTTTGCCTTTTTATTCACAGGCAGCACGCACACAGAGTATCCGCGAATGCAGCCGCGCTTTGAAAAGCTCCCCTACGACGGCACTCGCGGCGAAAACGCCTTTAAAAATATGATGTATTACTCCGACTGGGCGCTGGGCGAGTTTATGAAAAAAGCGCGCACGCGGGCGTGGTTTGACAATACCGTTTTTATTTTTACGTCGGATCATATGTCTGGCTTTGGCGCGGCGAATTTTAGGCAGGAATTTAGGACGCCTTGCGTGATTTATTCGCCAAAACACATCAAGCCGCAGACAATTACGCAGTATTCATCGCAAATTCAGATCCTACCGACGATTATTCATCTTTTAGGTTTTAGCGACCCTTTCTACACGCTTTCAAACTCCCTTTTTATGCCTAGCAGCGACGCGAGCGTGCAGGTTTTTGCGGGCGATACAGTGGGCGTTATTGGCGATGGCGCGGAGCTTTTAAACTCTTATGGCAAAAGAATTCAATCGAGTTTTGACGCTAACGAGACGCGGGACAAAGAGCAAAAACTCCTTGCTACTATCCAAGTGGTAACGGAGCTTGTCAAGAAAAACAAGCTCGCGCGCTAGGCGGCTTTGCGTTTAGATCTTACGCCTTGCTAGATCTTTACTAGCTTGGATCCTTGATGTGCGCTAGATCTTGCGTTTGGATCTTGACGTATCTTATGGCTAGGATCTTGACTAAGATCTGTTAGCTAGATCTACGCTAGATCTAAGCGCTTGTGTTTTTTCTTTTTTGCTTTTATGGTGCGCCTTTGGCGTTTTTATTTTTCTTCTTAGTGGGAAAGGGCGTGGTAGCTTCGCAAGCTTCTCCCCCTTCCCCCCCCCAAAAAAAGAAAACAATACGCCGCAGTGCGTGCTGTAAGTCAAAATATTAAAACCCTTTAGAGCCCCCTTGTGATAGCACGGATCTTGCCCGCGCTAGATCTTTGCGATTGGATCTATGGGGTAGATCTTGAGCTAGGATCTTGGACTAAGATCTGTTAGCTAGATCTTGCGTTTTTTCTATGGATTAGATCTTGACTAGGATCTACTAGCCAGATCTAAGGCACTGTTCGATCTTATGTTTTTTTCAAAGGGGAAGGGGGCTTGAATTGCGAAGTCGCTCCCCTTCCCCTTTGAAACCCCAACCCCCCGACAACGCTTTTTAAATGTGCAAGCTTGCGCTTGCAATTTTTTATTGCATATGCTTTTTTAAAAGCATATGCCCCTTAAGAAGCGTGCTGGGGTTTAGGGGTTTGGGGGAAAGGTGGTGGCTCGCAACTTGACCCCCCTTTCCCCCAAAAGAAAAAAATACAAGATCTAATAGGCGCCTTAGATCTCTGCCCTAAGCTCCTAGCTGGGGCGCGGTGGATCTTTGGCGTTAGATCTTGACGCCTTACTAGATCTTTGGTGGGCTTGGATCTTGAGCGGGCAAATGGCAAAGTGTGATTAAAACGTGAAAAGTGGTGTCCCGGAAAGGAATTGAACCTGTGACCTCAAGATTAGGAATCTTGCGCTCTATCCAACTGAGCTACCGAGACGCGACTGGAATAATATCCACAAAAGTTTTAAACTTCAAAAAATGCTCTTTAAATAGCCGTTGCGTGCGACGATTTCATCAAGCCTTGCGCTTAGGGCGTCGTTGGCAAGCAGGCTTTTGATTTGCGCGATGATTTCGCCCGAGCTGTAATCAAAATCTTCTAGGATTTCGGTTAGGGAGTCGCTTTTTGTGATGCTTTTGATTTTAAAGCCGCTTGGCGTGATGAGAATGGTCGCCTCGCTTGGGCGCGAAAACAAATTGTGCTGCATTCCTAAAACTTCTTGATACGCGCCGACTAAGAAAAAGCCTAGAAAATAATTTTCTTTCGTTACGTCGATGTCGTGCAGGTAGAGCGGATTTTGCGCGCTGTAACGCACTTCGCCGTCGCTATCGCAGGTGATGTCCCAAAGTGACGCCGAGCGCGTGGGCTTTTTGTCTAGGTATTTTAGCGGCATAATCGGGAATTCTTGCCCCAGCCCCCAGTAATCAGGCAGGCTTTGAAAAAGGCTGAAATTCACGAGATAGCGCTCTTGGATTCGCTCGCTAATGGCGGCGCGCTCTGTTAGATCCTTATCGATTTTTAGCGCCTTTTTAATGATGAGATTAACCAAAACTTCCGTGTTTGACCTGTCTTGAAGGTCGATGTAGCCAAGATCAAAGAGTGTTAGCAAGGACTCCATATGATCTAAGCTATCGTGCAAATATTCAGCGGCGTTTTTTGCCGTGATTGTGTCGTAGAGCTCTTTTAGCTCCTCCACAAGCGGTGGATTTTTGCCCTTTTTCTTAAGGTTTAGCACCTTTTCTGTGTATTCGCCAGAAAACAGCTCAAGCACGGGCGCCACCAAACACGCGTGGCTAGCGGCGATGAAGCGGCCTGACTCACTATAAACATCGGGCTCCTTGACGCCCTTGTTGGCGCTGATTGTTTTTAAAAGGTAGCAGACGTCGTTTGCAACTTCTTCTAGCGTGTAGGTTTTTGTTTTTTGCGCGGTTGAGTATTCCACCGCCAGCCCGCCGCCAAGATCTATGGCGCAAAGGTTGGTCGCGCCCATTTTTATAAGCTCGGCGTAAATGTTGCCCGCTTCTCTGATGGCGCGCTTAAGCGGGGCGATGTCGTAGAGCTGCGAGCCTATATGAAAGTGGATCATCGTAAAATAATCAATTAGCTTGGCTTTTTTAAGTTTTTTTAAGGCTTCGACGACTTCCGTTGATGTCAAGCCAAATTTTGAATCCATACCGCCGCTTTTTGCCCAGATCCCAACGCCTGAAGTGTGCAATCTAATCCTAATGCCGATTTTTGGGATAGCTTCCCTGCCGAAATCTTTGGCAACTTCGATGATTTTTTTGAGCTCGCCAACGCCTTCTATCGTGATTGTGATGTCGTGTCCGCAACGCTTTGCCAAAAACGCAAGGGAGATTAGATCTTTATCCTTAAAGCCATTGACGATGATTGGCGAGCCAAGTTTATTGTATGCCATCGCTAGGATTAGCTCAGCCTTACTGCCGGCTTCTAGCCCGTATGAATAGCGCTTAGCTATGTCTTTTAGCTCCGCCAAAAAACCCGGATACTGATTAACTTTAAGCGGAAAAACCGCGCGGAAGCCGCCTGAGTATTGGTATTCCTTGCCCGCTTTTTTGACTGTCTCATAAAGCGTTTTAATTTGCTTTTCTATTAGGTGCGGAAAGCGCAAAAGCAGCGGGCCATTTACGTCCTTTTTCCGCACCTTTTGCGTGATTTTAATCAGCGACGGGCGCGCGGGCGTGTTTAGGCAAACTTCGCCGTTTTCGATGACAAAATTATCGTTTCCCCAGTTTTCGATACCGTAGCTAATCAACGTAAGATCCTAGCTTGTCTTGATCTAGCGTCGTTTCGTCGTTTGTTTGCATATTTTTTATCCACACTTTGTTTGTTTTTAGCTCGTCTTCGCCGATGACGGCGCAGTATTTAAAGCCCTTTTTATCGGCATTTTTTAGGTGATTTCTTAGGCTTTTAGGGCTTGTGTCTAGGTAGTTTTTTGCCTTGCAGGTTTGGCTTAGCACAAAGGCTTGCTCTAGGGCTTGCTCGCTTAGCGCGCCAAAATACACGCCGATTTTTTCGTTTGCGGCGTCTGTTATTAAGTCTAAGATCCGCTCTATGCCAAAGGCAAAGCCCACCGCGGGCGTTGGTTTGCCGCCAAGCGTTTCTATAAGAGCGTCGTAGCGCCCGCCGCCAGCGATGGCATTTTGCGCGCCAAGCCCCGCACAGACAAACTCAAAGGCGGTTTTGTTGTAGTAATCAAGCCCACGCACAAGGTTTTTGTTGATCGTAAAGCCAAGATCTAGCGCCCGCAGCAAGGCTTGCAGCTTGTCAAAGTCGCTTTGGCAAGCAGGGCATAGGTTGTCCGCGATTTTTGGCGCGCTCTCATAGACTTTCTGGCAAGACTCTTCCTTGCAATCTAGTGCGCGGATAGGGTTTGTTGCCTTACGGATCTTGCACGCATCGCAGATCTCGTGCTCGTGCGCGCTTAAAAATTCCACCAGCTTTTTTTTGTATGCGCCCATACAAGTAGGGCAGCCAAGCGAGTTAATTTCTAGGCGGTAAGAGATCCCAAGCGTGGTGAAGATCTTAGCCGCTAGGTGGATTAGCCGCGCGTCTTCATACATAGAAGGCTCGCCAAAACTTTCGCAACCAAACTGATTAAATTGTCTAAAGCGCCCCTTTTGCGGCCGCTCATAGCGAAACATCGCGCCGTAATAAAAAAACCTGTTTTGTGAGTTTATTCTGTCTAGCTTTCTCTCCACAAAGGCGCGCGCCACGCCCGCCGTGCCTTCAGGGCGCAGGCAAACTTCGTTGCCGCCTTTGTCTGTGAAGTTATACATTTCTTTATTCACGATGTCGCTTGAGTTCCCCACCGAGCGCAGAAAAAGTTTTGTTTCTTCAAGCACGGGCGTTTGAATGTAGCTGTGCCCCGCGCGCTGCGCTAGCTCCTTTGCCACGCTAACAACGCGCGTGAATTTTTCGCTTTCTTCTAGGACGTCTTTCATTCCCCTAAGCGCTTGTATCATTTGCCGCTCCTAAAAATTTTGCTTTTGTCATTCAGATCTACGCTTGATATCCGCGCCAAGCGCTCCTAGCTTTTTCTCTAGATCCTTATAGCCCCTGTCTAGGTGGTAGATCCTATGCACTCTGGTAGTCGAATTTGCCGCAAGCCCTGCTAAAACCAGCGCGCTGCTTGCCCTAAGATCCGTAGCCATTAGATCCGCACCTTGCAAAACGCAAGGGCCTTTTACCGTTGCCACGTTGCCGCTTAGGGAGATCTTAGCGCCCATTCGCCCAAGCTCGCTCACGTGCATAAAGCGGTTTTCAAACAGCCGCTCTTCTATGATGGACGTGCCGTTTGCCACCGTGGCTAGCGCCATAAATTGCGCTTGAAGATCCGTCGGAAAGCCCGGGTATTCAGCCGTTACTAGCTCAAAGGGCTCGATGACTTGTGCTGGTTTAATCGTTATGCGCGTTTCTGTAGTTTCAAAGCCAAAGCCCATTTCTTTTAGCTTGTTGATGACTAGCTCAAGATGTGCGGGGCAGACGTTTGTTACGCTGATTTCGCTGTTTGTGATAGCGCCTGCGCAAAGGTAGGTGCCAGCTTCTATTCTATCTGGTATGACGCTTATCTCGCCAAGATCTAAGAGCTCCCCGCCCGTGCCTTTTATTTCTATTGTTTCCGTGCCGATGTTTTTTATCTCCACGCCCGCGCGCGCTAGGATCTCGCACAGCTGCACCACTTCTGGCTCTTTGGCGCAATTGACGATCTTCGTTGTCCCACGCGCAAGAGCCGCAGCCATAATGATGTTCTCGCTCCCTGTTACGGTGATTTTGTCAAAGACGATTGTTTTACCGCTTAGCCCCTTTGGCGCTTTTGCGTGAATGTAGCCACCTTCTATGAAAATATCCGCGCCCATTGCTTCAAGCGCCTTTAGGTGCAGATCCACAGGGCGCTGACCGATGGCGCAACCCCCAGGGAGCGAAACTTTGCACTCGCCAAAGCGCGCCAGCAAAGGCCCAAGCACCAAAATTGACGCCCGCATTGTTTTTACTATATTATAGGTAGCGACGAACGAATTTATGCTTTGCGTGTTTATGCAAAAAGCGCCGGCGGGTGTTTTTTCATACGTGCCGCCAAGCAGCGTGATGAGCTTTAGAAAGGTTTTGATGTCCGCAACTTGCGGCAAATTCTTAATGCAAACGTTGTTTTTTGCCAAAATCGTAGCGGCTAAAATCGGCAGCGCGGCGTTTTTTGCGCCTTCTATATTGACTTCTTTGCTTAGTTTGCGCCCGCCGTTTATCTCAACAAAATCCATCGTTATCCTTAAATTTGAGAAAAACGATTATATAAAGTTTTTCTTTATTGTTCCGCGCATTTTAAGTGGCGGTTTGTTCTTGACATTGAAGTATTTTTAATATATACTTCCCGCTTCAATCGCTTGGGGTATCGTCTAGCGGCAGGACTACTGGTTTTGGTCCAGTCAACCGAGGTTCGAATCCTTGTACCCCAGCCACTTTAGCGCGGAATAGAGCAGTCCGGTAGCTCGTCGGGCTCATAACCCGGAGGTCGGTGGTTCAAATCCACCTTCCGCAACCAACTCTCATTTAATATCTAATCATCAAGCCTAATCAAACGCCACTCAGATCTTGCGTAAGATCCGCGCAAAACCTTTGGCGCCTAAGATCTTGAGCTTTTATTAGTTTAAAAAAATAAAGTAAAATGCGGGGTTTAATTTGCGGAGCGATTTATGGATGAGGAAAAACAGCGGGTGGGGCAAGATCTTGGCGGCTTTGAAGGCGCGCCACTTGATAAAAAGAGCTTGCTAGAACTTTTAGAGGATGATGAGGTGAGGGAAAAAATTAATAGCGGGGTAATGGCTAGCATAAGGGCAATGCTTGCTAAGTGGCTCGGCTGCCCTGCGGCGGATTTGCTTTGTGTCCTTGCAAGGCTGCTGCTCTTTGCGCACTTATTACGTTTGCGTCCATTCTTTCGTTAGATCTTTCTTGAACGGGGGCGTTCAATAAAAAATCTAGCGGTCTTGTCATTTGAACTTGTGCTTATCCTTACAACATACACCGCAGCTTGAGCCGCCGTGGCAGGATTTAAAAAAGCTCACAACATTGCCATAACAATAGTTTGCTTCGGTGGGGGGGGGGCGCTTAAGATCCTTAGCCAAAAAGCAAGGCTCGTTTTAGCAGTGGCAAGAGATCAAGATCCAAGGCTAGCAGGGGAGGGGGCTAGTGGCGCATTTACAAAACGTAATGAACGCTATTTATATTGCAGAGCTCTTGGTAGATCTGATGCCGCTTGGTCTCGCTTTCTAGGGTTAGGTTTAGGTTAAGGCTGTGAAATTTGCCCCGCGCGCTGCTGCGGCTAGTTTGCAGCTCATAGGGTTTGTGAATAATGGCGTCAATGGCAAGGCGCAAGGCAGGCAGATCCAGGGTATGGGGCGCTGTGGCGCTAACGATGAGCTTAAACGTCCATTGTGTTGGGTAGCTAAGTTTTAGTTTTTCGCTAAGCTGCATAAAAGGGCTTTTTGTGGTCTGTGCGCGCATTGTATCAAAAGTAAAGATTCAAACAGATCTTAAGCCGCAATTTTTTAAAATCGCGAAAATTTCGGCCTAATTTGGGGCTTTCTTAGGGCGCGCAAGCCATCAAGGAACATTATGAATCAAAGCACTACTTTTTACGATTTGCTAGAAAATTTCAAGGAATACACAAAAAATAGCACCGATCGCGGCAAGCTTTTTGAAAAATTTACGGCTAAATTTCTCACAACTAGCCAAACTTTCAAGCAGCAATTTATTTGGGTGCGGCCATACGCGGATTTTAGCCAAGATGGCAAGGATCTAGGCGTAGATCTTGTGGCGAAAAAAATCGACGGCACTTACACAGCCATCCAATGCAAATTCTACAAAGACGACGCGCTCATTAGCAAAGGGGACATAGATAGTTTCATTGCGCAAAGCTCCCGCGGGATCACAGACGGCGGCAAGCGGGTAAAATTTAGCGACAGGCTGCTAGTAGATACCGCCAAGGGCATTGGCGCAAACGCGCTAACCTACTTTGAAGATCCAGAGCTAGCCATCCACCGCCTAGACGCGCACGAAATCGCGCAAAGCGGCATCGACTGGGATAGCTTTAAGATCCAAGATCCAAGCGGCATGAAGCCCGCGCGCAAAAAAATACTAAGAGAGCACCAAAAAGAGGCCATCAGCGCCATACAAAAAGCCTTTGAAAACGCGGACAGGGCAAAGCTTATTATGGCTTGCGGGACGGGCAAAAGTCTCACAGCCATTCGCTTGGCAGACTTTTACGCAAATGGCGCAGAGGCTAAGATCGCGGATGCGGGCAAATTTGTAACGCGTGGGGGGGGGGCAAAATCATTTATCTACTAACAAAAGCGCTCAGATCTTAGGCGAAGCAAGCAAGGGCACAGCGGCTGGAATAGTCGCATTTTTTGCCCCATCGATCGCCTTAGTTTCTCAAGCCCTAAAAGAATTTTTCGAGCAAAGCGAAAGCTCTTTTGCAGGCTTTGCCGTGTGCTCCGATACCAAAGCGGCAAACATCGACGAAAAAGATGGCGACATAAGCCTTTATGAGCTCCCTATCCCGCCCACGACTAGCGCAGATCTCTTGGCTAAAAACGTCAAAGCGCAGCTAAACAACGACAAAAAAGTAATAATTTTTAGCACCTACCAAAGCATCGACGTTCTTATTAAAATGCAAAAGATCTTACAAAAGGATCTAGATCTAATCATTTGCGACGAAGCGCATCGCACGGCGGGTTACACGCAAGAAGGCCAAAGCGATAGCGTATTTACAAAGGTGCATAGCAACGATTATTTAAAAGCCGCCAAGCGCCTTTATATGACGGCCACGCCCAAAATTTACTCTCAAAGCAGCGTGGCAAAGGCAAGCCAGGAGGAAATGCTAATTTATTCGATGGACGATGAAACGTGCTTTGGTAAGGTGGCCTATGAGCTAGATTTTGGCAAGGCCTTAGAAAAAAATTTGCTCTCTGAATACAAGGTTTTAATTACCGTCGTTAATGAAGCAGAGATTGCAAGCGCCGTCAATTCTTTGCAGGGGGCAAGATCTAGCAAGGCGGCCAAGTTTGCCTTCAACACGCAGGATAAGCAAACAGGCCAAAAAAAGCAGGCGAGCATTAGTATGGAATTTGCCGCGCAGCTCATTGCCACGTATAAAAGCCTTATAAAAGAGGACGTTTTTGTGATTAATACCGCGGGCGAAAAAGTGCCGCTTGATGAAGATATCAAAGGCGCGATGCAAACGGCGATTGCCTTTAACAGCTCCATTGCAAATTCAAAAAATAGGGTCGAGGCCTTTGGCGAGGTTATTAGATCTTACGATGAAAACACGCCGCGAGCCTTTAATTTAGATCACATCGACGGCGCAATGAACCAAAGCAAGAAAAACGAAAAGCTAGAGTGGCTAAGGGGCGCAGGGGAGGACATTAGGATCTTAAGCAACGCTAAATGCCTAACAGAAGGCATCGATGTCCCGCGCCTTGATAGCGTAATATTTTTTGACGCGCGCGATAGCGTGGTGGATATCGTCCAAGCCGTTGGACGCGTGATGAGAAAAGCAGAAGGCAAAAAATACGGCTATGTTATTTTGCCTATATCCTTGCCGCAAAAAGACGAGCTTAGATACGACGAGATCTTAAAAAACGATCGCTTCAGGGTCGTTTGGAAAGTGCTAAAAGCCTTGCGTAGCCACGATAGCCGCCTAGTAAGCGAAGCCGAAATAATAAAAAAAGTAAAAGTTTTAGAGCTATCCGTAAAAGGCGAAAGCCCCGCGCCGCAGATCTTAAAAGATCTAGCACCCTTGCCAAAAAGTCTCTTTAGTATCAAAGATCTAGCCACGAGCCTTTACAGTCTCATCCCTTCTAAATTAGGCGATAGAGAATACTGGAGCACCTTTGCAAAGGCAGCAGGATCTATCGCCGGGATCTTAGAAGCTAGGATCTCTAGCCTAGTAGCTAGCGAGCCTAAGATTAAGGCCGAATTTGACAAATTCCTAAAAACGCTAAGGAAAAACATCAACTCCCGCGTTAGCCAAGACGGCGCAATGGCGATGATAACGCAGCACATCATCACGCGCCCGATCTTTGACACCATCTTTGAAAACAACGAATTCACAGGCAAAAACGTTGTTTCTAGATCGATGCAAAAGCTTTACGAAAAGCTAAGGGTCTACCAGCTAGAAGACGAAACAAGCAAGCTCAAAAACCTATACGAGAGCATAAAAGATAACGCCCGCCGCGCCCAAACGGACAAGGAAAAGCAAGAGATCATCAAAAATCTCTACGACAACTTTTTTAACGCCGCCTTTAAAAACGACAGCGAGCGCCTTGGCATCGTTTATACGCCCATCGAAATTGTTGATTACATCATTTTCTCCGTTTCACACGCGCTAAAAAAGCACTTTGGAAAAAGCCTAAACGACCGCAACGTAAATATTCTAGATCCCTTCACAGGCACGGGCACATTCATTGTGCGCTTGCTCCAAAGCGGGCTAATTGATACAAATTTGCGCCACAAATACAAAAACGAAATTCACGCTAATGAGATTACGTTGCTTGCTTATTACATCGCCAATCTAAACATTCAAGCCGCCTACCACGCCGCGCTAAACGAGCAAACAAGCGAAAATTACGAAACGATGAAGGGGCTACTATTCACCGATACTTTCGAGCTAGGCGAGGATAAAACAGATCCAAACAATCTCATAAAAGACGAATATTTTAAAGAAAACGAAGAAGAAATTATGAACCAAAAGCGCAAGCAAATAGATATTATCATCGGTAACCCGCCCTATTCAGCCGGCCAAACAAGCGCAAATGACGACAACAAAAACACCACGTATCCGAATTTATTTAAACGCATCAAAAGCACCTATGCAAATCTAGGAACAGCCACCAACAAAAACAGCCTTTATGACTCCTACAAGCTTGCCATTCGCTGGGCTAGCGACCGTATCAAGCAAAACGGCATCATTGGCTTTGTAACTAACGCTAGTTTTTTAGATGCCAACGCAGACGATGGCCTAAGATCTTGCCTAGAGAGCGAATTTAGCCATATTTACGTGATAAATTTGCGGGGTAATGCGCGCACGGCAGGAGAAACAAGACGAAAAGAGGGCGACGGTATTTTTGGGCTTGGCTCACGCACTCCGGTGGCTATTACGCTTTTAATCAAAGACGCAAACTACCAAAAAGACAAGGCCACCATTTATTATCACGACATCGGCGAATATTTATCGCGCGATGAAAAGCTAGCCATTTTGAGCGAGTTTAAAAGTATCGCGGGCACGAGCTTTAGGATCTTAAAGCCAAACAAGTATAACGACTGGATAAATCAGCGCGATGAGAGCTTTTATAAATTCGTCCAGATCGCTAGCAAAGACACCAAATTTAAAGACGGAAAGGATATTTTTAGGGTATTGTCGCAAGGGCTAAAAACGAATAGAGACGCTTGGGCGTATAATTTTTCTAAACAAGATCTGCTAAAAAATATGAGCTCTTGCGTTGATTTTTACAACACCGAGCGAGAAAATTTAGCTAAAGATCCACAGCATAAATTAGATATGAACCCAGCTAAGATCTCGTGGAGCAGAAAAATCATAAATTTTTGCAAGAAAAATAAAAAGCTTGAATTTGATGCAAGTAAGGCTAAGCTTTGTTTGTATCGTCCATATAGCAAAGCTTGGCTTTATTACGACGCTTATTTTAACGAGGATCGCTACCAGCTAGAAAAAATTTTTCCAGCCCCTAGCAGCGCGGGCTTTGCTAGGCATAATTTAGCAATTGCCTTAAATGATAAGGGCGGTGGTGAGTTTGGCGCATTGATTACAAACGACATATTTGATCTGCATCTTTTTAATCAAAGTGTTACCTTCCCCCTTTATTACTACGAAAAGCAAGAAGCAAATTTGCTAAACGCAAATAGCGGCTATGAGCGCAAAGACGCCATAAGAGACTGGGCTTTGGCTGAATTTAGGCGGGTTTATAAAGATAGCCAGATCTCCAAAGAGGATATTTTTTATTACATTTACGGCCTTTTTCACTCAAAAGACTATCGCGAGCATTATGCCGATAACCTTTCTAAAATGCTCCCGCGCATTCCCTATTGCAAAGATTTTTGGGGCTTTTCACATTCAGGCCGCGCCCTAGCCGCGCTGCACCTAAACTACGAAACGCAAGAGCCAAATAAAACCGCGCAAGTCAGGCGGCAAGGCAGCGGCGGGATCTTTGCTAGCGACTTAAGCGATTTAAAAGCGCAAGATTTTAGAGTTTTTAAAATGCGATTCGCCAAAAAAGGCGGCAAGCCCGACAAAACAACCATAGAATTCAACCACGCCCTAGCTATTGAAAATATCCCGCCGCGCGCGTATGAATACGTGGTAAATGGCAAAAGCGCGCTTGAATGGGTAATGGAGCGCTTCCAAGTCAAAACGGACAAAGAAAGCGGTATTGTCAATGATCCAAACACCGCAAGCGAAGATCCTAGATACGTTTTAGATCTGATCTTAAGAGTGATTGAAACAAGCCTGCAAAGCGTTGAGCTAATAGACAAGCTCCCGCCCCCAGAGATCTTAGATCTAGACTAGCGCGAGCCTGCAAGATCTCTCAGGCTAGATCCCAGCGTGCGAATGGCCAAAATACACGAATTTATGCCCCCTAATCTCGTGAATAGACAGCCGCATTTCAAAAAGGTGCTCTAAATCCGCGTCGCACACATCGCGGCTAGCCTTGCAAGAGAGCACGCGCCCCTTTTTTAGCATAATAAGATCGCGCGCGTAGTGCAGGGCGTGGTGAATGTCGTGCAAAACGGCGATGGTAATTAGCCCTAGCTCTTGCGTTTGCGCGCGGATTAGCTCGAGCATTTCGTGCTGATTTTCACGCTTGGCGATGAGCGGGTAGTGCCTTTTAGAATAAACCATTTTAGTTTTTCCCGCACGAGAGCATATCCTCACGCGTGGATCTGATAAAGGCGAACATCGAGGCGGCGTTTGATATGGAGGCGGAGGATCTTTTTAAACGGATCTTTAAGTAATTCTCTAGCTAGCACCAGCACGCCAGCAAGCGTGCTACTTCTTAAACTTCAAGCAATGCTCGATGAAGCTAAGAATAATAGGGCTTGGGGCTTCTAAATGGCTGGTAAATTCGGGGTGGAATTGCACGGCAACAAACCACGGGTGATCCATAAGTTCGCAAGCCTCCATTAGCCCCTTAGACTCGCCCGAAATCATCATACCGTTTTGCTCAAAAACGTCCTTGTAGGCAGGGTTTGCTTCATATCTATGGCGGTGGCGTTGCATAATTTTTTCTTCTTTAAACGCCGCGCGCAGCTTGCTACCCTCGCGCAAATTGCACTCATAAGATCCAAGCCGCAGCGTCCCGCCCATTGGGCTTGTTTGCGTTCGCAGCTGTTTCGTCCCCGTGGCGTCTATGAATTCATCTATCAAAAACACAACCGGATATTTCGTTTGCGGGTCAAATTCCGTGGAGTTCGCGCCCTTGTATCCAAGCACGTTCCTTGCAAATTCAATTAGCGCAAGCTGCATACCAAGGCAGATCCCAAGAAACACGACGCGATTTTTGCGCGCGTATTCAATGGCTAGGATCTTGCCCTCCACGCCACGGCTACCAAAACCGCCGGGCACTAAGATCCCATCAATGCCGCTTAGCATTTCTTGCGCGTTTTGCGGCGTGAGCGTCTCGCTATCCACCCACTTAAATTCCACGCGGCTATCACACCACGCGCCGCTATGCACGAGCCCTTCTAGCAAGGATTTGTAGGCTTCTTTTAAGTCTAAATACTTGCCAACGAAGGCGATTTTTACCGCCGCCTTTGGCTCTAGGATCTTACCCACAAGCGCGCGGTATTCTTTCAGCGCTGGCTTTAGGTTTTCAAGCTCCAAATCGCGCGTGATTGGCTTTAGAATGTCTTGCTCCAAAAACTTTAGCGGGATCTCATAAATGCTTTTGGCGTCAATCGCTTCAATGATGGCGTCTGGCTCAACGTCGCAAGAGGCGGAGAGCTTTTTTTTGATGTCCTTTGGTAGCGGCTTGTTCGCACGGCAAACGAGCATATTTGGCGAGATCCCAATCTTGCGCAGCTCGCCCACGGAATGTTGCGTTGGCTTGGTTTTTAGCTCATCGGCGGCTTCAATGTAGGGCACGAGCGTAACGTGAATATTATACACGCGCCCCTTCATTGCGTGCTTCATTTGCCGCACCGCCTCGTAAAAAGGCAGGCCTTCGATGTCGCCAATCGTCCCGCCAAGCTCCACGACCAAAATGTCCTTGTCCTTGCCCGCTAGCTTTATGCGCCGTATGATCTCGTCCGTGATGTGCGGGACGACTTGTATCGTTTGCCCTAGATAATCCCCGTGGCGCTCCTTTTCTATGACGGTTGAGTAAATTTGCCCCGTTGTGATGTTGTTTTTCTTGCTTAGGGTTTGGTTTAGGAAGCGCTCGTAATGCCCGATGTCAAGATCCGTCTCGCCGCCGTCGGCAGTTACAAAGACCTCGCCGTGCTCCATTGGAGACATCGTGCCTGGATCTACGTTGATGTAAGGGTCGATTTTTAGCATACTAACCTCAAGCCCTGAAGATCTTAGCAGCTTTGCAATAGATGCGCTTGTGATGCCCTTGCCAAGGCTTGAGAGAACCCCGCCCGTTACAAAAATAAACTTCGTCATAGAAACCTCTGGAATTTTCAAAGGCTCAATTTTAGCAGTAGTTTAATAAATTTGCTTGTATAATGCCCGCCTTAATCCAAGCCGATTGGGGGTGATATTTTTGCCGGGCGTAAAAGTTAAAGAAAACGAATCTTTTGAAGAAGCGTATCGCCGTTTTAAAAAGCAGGTGGATCGCAACCTGATTGTAACGGAGGCGCGCGCGCGACGCTTTTTTGAGTCGAACGTGGAGAAAAAGAAGAAGCAAAACATAGCCAAAAAGAAAAAAATGTTAAAGAGAATGTATATGATGAAAAGATACGAATCTAGGCTCTAATCTAGGCTTTGTTTTTTAGGCGGCGTTTGTTTTAGGGGTGGCTGCTGTTTTTGGGGCTGTTTGTAGGGCGGCTTTTGTTTATGAGCGGTAGCGGCGGGGCTGGGCTGGCGGGGCTAGGTCTAGTAAGGCTTTGGCGCTTGCTGGCTGCTTTGGCTGGCGCGGGTAGTGCTCCCGGCGCTAGATCTAGCAAGGCTTTGGCGGGGCAAGATCTTTGGCGAGCTCAAGATCTTTACGCCTGGTGTGCGCTGGATCTAGCAAGATCTTAGTGCTCGCTTGTTTTTTACGTGCTTACTCGCACTGGATCTTTAGCAGGCTTTGGATTGACAAGGCTTTAGCACGATAGATCTTTGGCGGCTTTGGCGCGGCAAGATCTTAGCCTCCCACCCCTGCCTTGCTAGCCATTTACTTTTAAATACCTTAGTTACGAAGCATTTTCGGTTTAATCCTTTGCTATTTTTGGCGCTCATTTCTGGGCGTTACGTGTGGATTTGACTTGACAAAGATGTCGATCTATCTATTTTTAATGGTGAATCTTTGCAATCTAGCGTTGTGACTATTAATGCTTGCAAAGTTGCACGGTGGGTTATTGCTGGCGGATCTAAGCGGTAGCTTAAGATCTGCGCGCTACGTATGGCGTCGTTGGCTATAAAGCGGCACAGATCTTGGCTAGATCCTAACATTGAGTTTTTGAGAGTTTTGGATACGCTCCTATTTTGCAAAAAACGCATAGGCTAGGGCGCGCGCGCTTTAACAGACAGTCGGGTTCAAGATCCCTAGTGAGCCCGTGTGATACGAGTGCGCGACTAGATCTTATAAACGCTTGTGATTGTATGGCTGGTGCAAGGCACAAAATGTAGCGCCTATTGGTGGTGTGTGATGATCTTGTGGATCTAAGCTAAGATCTAGCTTAAGATTTGCCACTGGCGTGTGCGTCTTGAATTTGTGAAGCACACGTGGATAATCGGTAGCGGTTGCATTGATGGTTTAATATTGCTGGCGTTTAGGATCCAAGCGGCACAGTTTAAGATCCGCAGTAACGGATTGTTGCTGATTTTGAAACCGTGGCGGCGTTATGGCATAAAGCGGTGTAATTGGCTGTGTGATGTTCGTGGAGATGTAACCTATGGCATTAATGGCGTAAAGTTGTAGCGATTTTAAGGTTTGCGCCTTACACACAGCTTGCGCTTAGATCCTTTGCAGCTTAATGGCGCCGGTGTGGTAAAAAGCATAATTCCTGCGCCTTGTGTTTAACGCTTTGTGGTTTGCGCGTGTGCGCTTTGGCTTAGTTTATAAGATAAGTAGCGCTAGTTTTTGTTGTGTCTTTGGTAAGCTAGTGTTTGATTGTGTTTTAGTGTTAGCGCTTGTGTTTAATTGATTTTGTTTGTGCTTGCTGTGTTTGCTCTTAAGTGCGTTTTTACGCTATTTCTCAATGAAAAACAGCCTTTAATTTTTTAAAAATATTTTAATGCTTTTTGTTTTTATAGATCAAGTAATAAATTATACTTGTGTTTAGATCCCGTGCTGTTTTTGCGTGGCTGGTTTTGGTTCGCGTGCTTGTTTTTGAGCTTTAACGTTGTTGAGTGCGTTTGCTTTGTTGGTTTAGCGCGCCACTCGCGCGATTTGCGCTTTGGTGTGGATGTGCGGTGCGTGTTGCAAACGCGCACTTGGGTTTGCTTTGGCTTGACATTGTGCGCTTGCGTGTTTTGCGTCTTTTGCGCACGCCGCACTCAAACGCGTGTTTGCCCTGCCGTCTTGCGCCAGCCAGCGCCACTCCCCCTTTTTACGCCTTTTTGATGTAGCTTAGCGCTTCTTTTCGCGCTTCGTCAAGCGAATTTATCGCCTTTTCTATGTTTTGTAGCTCCCCGATTATCGATTCTTCCGCCCATTCCTTTAAATATGGCGGTTTGTCCGTCTTGCCCTGTCTGTATGAGCCAAAGCTAAAGAGATTTGTATCGGACATTTTTAGAAGAATTTTTAGCTCTTGCAATGAGTCTTCAAGCGACCTTATCGCTTCTTCTATTATATCTTCCATAAATTTTCCTTTTTGAGATCTTGGCGGTTTAGGCCCCTTCGATGTAATTTTTCAGCGCCTTGCCGACTTTTGGGTGTTTTAGTTTTTTGATAGCGCTTGATTCAATTTGCCGCACGCGTTCGCGCGTTACGTTCAAAACCTTTGCGATCTCTTCTAGCGTGCGGTCGCTTTCGTCGTCCATCAAGCCAAAGCGCATTGAAATAACGACCTTTTCGCGGTCGTTTAGCTGGTCTAGCACTTCGTTAATTTGCGCCTTAAGATCGCGCTTCATCACGGAATCTATTGGATTGACGGAGTTTTGATCTTCCACAAAATCGCCGTATTTTCCGTCGTCATCATTACCAACGGGCGCTTCCAAACTTATCGGTTCTTTTGTAATTTTGATAACGTTCTTGACCTTGTCAAGTGGCATACCAACTTCCTGCGCGATGTAGTTTTCATCAGGTTCTTTGCCGTTTTCTTGCATATACTTTCGCATTACCTTGCTAATGCGGTTTATCGTTTCTATCATATGTATTGGGATCCGTATCGTTCGCGCTTGGTCGGCAATGGCGCGCGAGATCGCCTGCCTTATCCACCAAGTGGCGTAGGTAGAGAATTTGTAGCCCTTTTCGTATTCAAATTTATCCACCGCTTTCATCAGCCCAATGTTGCCCTCTTGTATTAGATCCAAAAACGGCAAACCGCGGTTTGTGTAGCGTTTGGCGATTGAAACGACAAGCCGCAAGTTGGATTTTGCCATACGCACCTTTGCCGCGTCTGAGAGTCTTTTACCGCGCTTGATTTGCTCCAAAACTTCTTTTAGCGTGGTTTCGTCTAGATCAAACTTGCTTTTTGACGCTTCCTTTGTCAGCATAAGCTTTTTCACGTCCATATAAACATTTACCATCGTTGTTTCAGGCACGCTCGCGGCAACTTCTTCCTTTGTCATTTGCGTGATTTTTTTTAGGATTTTTTTGTGATTTTCACGCAAAATATCGTTAAAAAGTGGCAGTTTAAATTCCAGTTTTTTTAGTTCTTTATCAAAATAGCTGTCGTTTTTTAGGGAGGCTTCCATCGCTTTAACAAGCTCGGCGATTAGCTTTGACGTCGGTCCTAAATCCATCAACTTTGATTTAATTATCATCTTTTTGTGCGTGATTTGCAGCTGAGAATTCACAACTTCTTCATCGGTCTTTGGATTTGCTTCTTTTTTAACCGTTTTTTCCCAATCTTTTTTTGCCTTTTCAAGCGCTCTAAAGCTCTCGCCGACGGCTTCCACGCGCTTTTTATCCTTTGACGGAGAGATTAGCTTTTTTTCTTCGCCGTCTTCGCTTTCTGTGTCTTCTTCTTCGTCTTCAGCGTCGCTTTCATCGCCATCGTCAAAGCTTTTAAAAAGCTCCTTTACACGCCTTTCGCGGTTAATCAGCGCTTCTTTGTAATCAAGAATAAAGCTTATCAAATAAGGCACGCTGCAAACGGCGTCAAGGATCATATCTTCGCCGGTTTTGATCTGCTTTGAAATTTCTACTTCTTCTTCTTTTGTGAGTAGTTGGATTTGCCCCATTTCGCGCAAATACATTCGCACGGGCGAGTCCGAGCGAGACCATTCGAGCAATTCTTTTTCGCCCAAAAGATCAAACATACTCCCGCCGTCGTTTCGCAATTTTTCTAGCGCTTCTTCTTTTTCTTTGGCGTCGGCTTTATTTTTTTCTCTTATAATTTCCGCTATGGTTTTTAGCGTTTTTTTGTGTTTTTTTGCAAGCTCATAAACCTTTTTGGCATTTTGCGCGGTTGGGATCTTACCTATGACTTCTATAATATTTTCATAACTTATAACTTTTTCTTTCGTTTTGCTAAAAAGATCTTCTAAGGTTTGTTTTGGCGCGGTTTTTGCGGGCATTGGCTCTCCTAAAAAGAAAAATAGACGCCATTATATCGCAAATAAGGTTCTTGTCAAGGCTTCATTAGTGTTGGTGCTGTTTGCGGCGCGGGTCGTGGCGCTGCTTATCGTGCGCGTGGTGGTGCGGTTTGTAAATTTTTACGTTTTCTTCATTCACAGCTGGTTTATAACCGCTAATTATCTCCACGCCGTCAATAATCGCCGCAAACACCGCGTCAAGGCATTCTTTTATCGCCTTTGGGCTTCCTGGCATATTCACAATCAAGCTTTTATTCAGCACGCCCGCGCTAGATCTAGAAAGTATCGCCGTCGGGACCTTTCCATAACTAACCGCGCGCATAATCTCGCCAAAGCCCGGCAGCAGCTTTTCGCACACTTCTTGCGTGGCTTCAGGCGTTACGTCGCGCTTTGAAATGCCAGTCCCGCCGCTTGTTAAAATCAGCAGATTTTCTTTGGCGCTAAGATCTTGCAAGTTTTGTTTGATTAGTTCTTTGTCGTCTTTGATGACGCGGTAGTCAAATTCTGGCTTTTCCAGAAAATAAAGCCCCGCTAGCCGCATAATTTCTTGCCCGCTTTTATCTTCATAAACCCCGCTACTTGCCCTGTCTGAGAGTATCAAAACGCCAATTTTCATCGTAAAATGTGTCCCTTTCCCTTAAAAAAATACACCGTGCAAAGCGGCTTAAAAAATTCAAGCGCCGCGCGCGCGTTCATAATGCCATCCGCACCGCCTAAAAACACGCGGATCCTAACGCCGCGCGCCTTGAGCGCCGCAAAATCCCCCGCGCGCCATTTATAATGTAACAGGAGCTTTAAATCTTGCACCGCCGGCATTTTTTGCATTGCGCGGTCTTTGACGCCTAGCTTGCTGTAAAACGCCCGCATATAGCCCGCGCGCGAGCGCTCAAAGCGCAAGATCTCATCGCGTTTAAACTCAGCGCTCTTATCCATAAAAAACGCTGGAGAGATTAGGTCAAGATCCCTTACGCCGCCAGCCGCCGTGCAAGATCTGTTAGATCCGCCACCACCGCTAGATCCGCTAGATCCAATCCCGCCAAGCGCGCATTCAAAGGCTTGCACCGCCCCAAGGCTAAAGCCAGCAAGTGTGCGCGGGCCCCCACCGCCACGCAGCAGATCTTCAAAAAGCACGCGCTCATTTTGCAAGCCAAAACCGCTGAAATAAAGCATAAAAACCCCGCTTAAATGGCGCATTATACTTAAAAAAATTTAGCTAGTTTTGGCTAGACTTTTGCATTTTTTTTAAGGACTTTTTATGAAAAATTTACTCGCTTTAGCAGCCGCCGCGCTCATTTTTGGCGCGTGCTATCACAATGAGCCAGCGCCAGCGCTTGATGGCACCTACAAAGCAAGCCTTCCTTGCGCGGATTGCCCCGGTATTGACGCCACGCTTACCGTAAAATCCGGCGCATACACCTACACAGAAGAAGCCGTTTATAAAGACGAGCCACAGAAAGAAACAACAGCCGGCAAGCTAGTTTTTAAAACCCCAGACCTTTTTTGCGCGGGCGCGAATTGCTTTTTAATTGACGGTGAGAGCTTGCATTTTGTCAATAGCAGCGGCGAAAAAGCCGGCGGCGACATCGCAAAATACTATATTTTCAAAAAAGTTCAATGAAGTTCGCCCTTTTATCCGTCAGCGACAAAACGCGCATAGAATTTTTTGCCGGCGCGCTCATTAAAAACGGCTTTAGCATTCTAAGCACCGGCAACACTTTCAAAGCCTTGCGCCAAGCGGGGCTCGCGGCAATTGAAGTGGCGGATTTTACCGGGCAGTCAGAGCTCTTTGGCGGGCGGGTCAAAACGCTTCATCCAAAGATCTTTGGTGGGATCTTATTCAAGCGCACAGACGCTGAAGATCTAGTCAGCGCGCGTAACGCCGGCATTCCACCAATTGATCTTGTGTGCGTTAATCTCTACCCCTTTGAAGCTGTGGCGCAAAGCGGGCAAGATCTAGCGCAGATTGTAGAAAACATAGACATCGGCGGCAGCTCGCTAATCCGCGCGGCGGCAAAAAACTACAAAAATTGCCTTGTGGTAACAAGCCCAGACGATTACGAGACCGTAGCGCTAGCCATAGAGCAGGGTGCAGACACGCTAGAATTTAGGCGGGCGCTGATGGTAAAAGCCTTTGAGCGCAGCGCTTCATACGACGCTTTCATCGCAAATTACTTTAACGGCGCCTTTGGCAGCGGCGATTTTGGCGAGAAGTTTTTTGTAAGCGGCGAGCTTGTCCGCACCTTGCGCTATGGGGAAAACCCGCATCAAAAGGGCGCGCTGTATGAATTTGACGGCTTTTATTCGCGTAATTTCATCGCGCTAAAGGGCGAGCCAAGCTTGAATAACCTAACAGACGCTAGCGCGGCGGTGCGCCTAGCTAGCGCGTTTGAAAATTCCGTTTGTATCGTCAAGCACGCCAATCCTTGCGGCTTTGCGCGCGCGGGGGATCTTGTGCGTGCGTGGCAGGGCGCGCTTGTGTGCGATAGCCTTTCAGCTTACGGCGGCGTTGTGGCGGTAAATGGCGCGGTGGGCGCGGAGCTTGCGCGTCAGGTGGCGCAGATCTTTGTTGAGGTGCTGATTGCGCCATCTTTTAGCGATGAAGCCCTAGAAATTCTAAGCGCCAAAAAACGGCTTAAGATCTTTAGGCTTTCAAGCGGTGCGGGCGCGGGCGTTGATGGGGGCGTGGGCGAGAGCGCGAGTGAAAGCCAGGGCGCGGGCGCGGATAGTCCGGGCGCTGGCGATCACGCCGGCAAGAGCGTGGATAACCAAGAGCACTTGCCAAAAGACAGCGCGCGTTTTGATTTTAAGCGCGTTTATGGGGGCTTTGTGCTCCAAGATCTAGACCGCGTGCAAGAGAGTGAAGTAGCAAACGCTGTTTGTGTAACGGAAAATAGGGCAGGGGCGCGCAGGGCGGATCTTGGTGCAGATCTTAGCGCGGATCTTGGCTTAGATCTTGGCGCCGACATACGCGCAACTAGTAGCGCAGATCTTAAGGCAGACACAAGCGCCGACATTGCCCTTGCTTGGCACATCGCCGCGCAGACGAAGTCAAATTGCGTTGTTTTCGTGCGCGCGGGCGTGCTTTTAGCCATCGGAATGGGGCTAACAAGCCGTGTCGATGCAATCTCTTGCGCGCTCAAAAAGGCAGCGGGCTTTGGCATAGATTTGCGCGGCGCGGTTATGGCAAGCGAGGCGTTTTTCCCGTTTAAGGACGCTGTGGAAGCCGTTGCTGGTCTTGGGCTTGCCGCCATAATCCAGCCCGGCGGGAGCATAAGAGACGCCGAAGTAATCGCCGCGGCAAACGAGCACGGCATGGCGATGTATTTTACCGGCGTTCGCCACTTTTTGCATTAGATCTAGCGGGTTTGGCGCCCCAAAGATCTTGGCAAGATTTAACCCACGTGCAAGATCTAGATCTAGCGCCGGCTTGGATCCTTAGGCGTGCAAAGATCTGGTGCAGATCTAGCGCAGATCTTGTGGCGCGCAAAGTCTTAGCCCGGCTAGATCCAAGCCAAGATCTTGCGCCAAATCCGCGCCAGAGATCTTGGTAAGATCCAAAAGCTGGCGCAGATCTTAGATTTATGAGCGCAAAGATCTTGACGCAAGATCCAACCCCCGCGCACGATCTAGATCCAGAGCCGATCCTTAGATCTAAGCGCGCAAAGATCTTAAAAACCGCTTGGATTTTTCCAGTTTTCTTGCTTGCGTTTTTGCGAACTTTTATCTGTTTGGGGGTAAGATCTCGCAAAATTTTTTTAAAGGACGGAAATGTCAAAAATATGCCAGCGGGGGGGGGGGCGTTTTAGAAATTCTCACTACTAAACAAATAAGTGCGCCAAGCGCTAGGGCTGGGGTGTGCGATGTTTAACAAGATAGCGAACAAGGTTTTGGCGCTCATTGGCTCGTTCATCGTGCTGATTTTCATCGTTTTTGCGCTCATCATCATCACAAAATCGAACTCCATCAACGAACAGGATTTGCGTGAAAGGCTTAGCCAAAACGCGCAATTAATTGAGATCTCCATTGCCGTTGCGAACCAAATCGCGTCAAACGACAACAGCGATTTTTTAGAGCGCTTGCAAGCGCTAGCTAAGGAGCACGGCGGTTTTGCGCTTAAAAAAGACGAGCGCGGGAATTTTGTGGATTTTACGCTTGGCGGGAATTCCCTGCTGCAAGATCATAGGTTGGTCGATGATTTTACAAAGAGCGTCGGCGTTATTGCGACGGTTTTTGCAAAAGACGGCGACGATTTTGTGCGCGTTTCTACGTCTTTCCGCGACGCAAACGGCGCGCGGGTTGTGAAAACGCGGCTTGGTAAGGCTAGCGCGGCGTATGAGCTGCTGATGAATGGCAAGGAATTCATAGGCAAAACGTGGCTTTTTGATAAAGAATACGTGGCGAAATACGCGCCGATTATGCAAGGCGGGCAGGTCATTGGCGCACTTTTTGTGGGCTATGATTTTACAGAAGCCATTAGTTTTATCAAAAACTCGCTAGAGCAGTTGCGTATTGGCAAAAACGGCTACGTGGTGCTTTTTGATAGGGTGGAAAACGCCTTTGTGGCGGGGCAAAAAGACGCGTCAAAGCGCCCGAGCGATTACGTTTTTTACCACTCGACGAAAAAGAGCGACTTTGCGTCTATCAAGATCCACGGCGAGGAATACAGTATGTTTTTTGAGAAGCTGAATTTTTGGAATTTGGGGCTTGTGCTTGTGGTGCCAAAGGCGGAGCTCAGCGCAAAGACGCTTGAAATTCAAAAATACATCGTTTGGCTTTCGATTTTGTCCGTGTTGCTGCTGATGGCGATTAGCTATTTTTACCTTATGGCGAGCGTGATTAAGCCTATCGGTGGGCTAAAAGCCGCCCTTCTATCCTTCTTTGACTTCTTAAACCACAAAAGCTCTCACGTAGAAGC
>CAUTXO010000017.1:0-28659 GCA_963542625.1 uncultured Helicobacteraceae bacterium
ACATTTAAGCGGCAACGAACGCACGTTATCCGCACGCGGGCAAAAGCAAATAAATGCACTCAGAAGCTGAAGCTGACGCGGAGCAAATACGAGCACCATTCAAGCGAGCGCGCGCTATCGCACTCAGGCGAAAGCGCAACGTTTTACTTGGTGGTGGCTCACGCATAAGAAATGCTGCCGCACGCGGGCGGGCTGGTCCAAAGTGCACAAAAGCTTTGGTTCGCGGCGCATATTGGTGCTACTGGCGCGGGGGCGCAGGCAAATCCACAGGGCAAATCCGCGAAGCTAAACAAGCTTTTTGATAACAACAAGCGTAGCGTCGTCTGCTATGTCGCTTTTATTAAGCGAGCTTTGCACGCCATCTACAAAATCCTTATCCAAAAACTTGAAAATGTCCGCGCGCGCGGTGCTAAGGCTTGGGTCTTCCACCAAGCCGTCCGTATAAAGCACGATACTTTCAAAGCCGCTTATATCCATCGTGTCTATTCTGATGTTTTTCGTGTAATTCATAAACGGAAGGTTGTTTGAGCGCAAGTATTTTCGCTCGCCGCCGCAAACAAGCCCCATCGGATACATACCGCCGCTTAGGTATTCAAGCTGCGTGAAATCCTTGTTAAACCACACAAAACAGCAAGATAGCTGCTCTTCATTTCCAAGCACAGACTCAAAAACATTTGCCAAAAAATGCGTGAGCTTACGCAAATTGCTTGAGCGGCTGACGTGCTTTTTCACGCGCGAAACAAAGGCATACGACGTAAGCGCAGGCATTATTCCGTGCCCCATCGCGTCTAAGATAAACACTAAATAGCCGTCGTCTTTTGTTCTCAAAATGGAATACATATCGCCTGCTAGCACATCGGCTGGCTTGTGAATAGTATAAACGGCAAAATTTTTATCGTCTTTTAGCTCGTTTTCTATTGCCGCTTCTTGCTTGCTAAAGGCGCGCAGCTGGTCTTCTTGGTCGTATAAAAACCGGTCTTGGTAGTTTTCACCAAGCAAAAATTTCGCCGCAAAAGACGCAACAATATCCATCAGCATAAGATCCCGGCGCAAAAATTCTTGAAGATCTTCTGGGTCTTTTTTGTTAATAAGCTGAAACACGGCAATTAATTTTCCGTCCTTTGAAACCACCGGATACGTCAGAATACAGCGGGTCGTGTAGCCTAGCTTTTCATCAACTTCTGGGTTAAAACACTTGTATTCGTAAGGGTTATTGATGATGATTGGCTCTTTTTGCAACACGGATTCACCGACGATGCCCTTGTCCTTTTCAATCACGATCTGGTCTTTAACCCCATCCGCCATTTTCATCGTAAGACAGCCCTTTTTTTCATCGGCAATCCAGATGGTAGATCTATCCGCGCCAACAATCTCCCTAGCCATATGCGACATCAGCGCAACAACATTAGAAAACGAGTTTTCTTCTAAAATTCTCTTTGAATAGCTCCTGATTATCTCAAGCGCATTAATCGCAATGTGCGGCGGCAAATTTTTCATTTTAATTCCTTTATTTTTTCTAAATCCGCGGGCGTGTCTATGCCAAAACTATCGCTTTTAACTTCCACCATAGCAATTTTTTTGCCCCAATAGATTGCGCGCAGCTGCTCTAGCTTTTCCGTGCTCTCAAGCCCTGAGGCGCCAAGAGAGCAAAACTGGCGCAAGCTTTTTCTATCAAACCCGTAAATTCCAAGATGTAAAAAGTAGCCGTTAAAGGCTTCTCTGTCGTAAGGGATCTTAGATCTTGAAAAATAAATCGCGTCGCCAAAGGCGTCAAGCACAACCTTAACGCGGTTTGGATCCATCACAGCACCGGCATCAAGCGCTTTGGCGCAACTTACCATCTTAAACTCTCTAGTAAGCGCGCCTAGCCTATCAAAAACGCTTTTTACAACGGGCGCTTCAATAAATGGCTCATCGGCTTGCACATTGACGATTAGCTCGTCATCGCCAAGCCCTAAAATATCCGCCGCTTCGTTAATTCTATCCGTCCCACTTGCGTGGTGCGCGCCCGTTAAAACAGCCTTTATGCCGTAACTATTCGCCACTTCAACCACTTCTTGGCTATCAGCGGCTATTGCAACGGCGCTAAGATCCTTAACCGCCATAGCCGTTTTAATGACCATAGGTAAACCGTTAATATCCGCTAAAACTTTTCTTGGAAACCTTGTGCTAGCTAATCTTGCCGGAATAATAATCATACGCGTATTATATCAGCCGTAAGTTAGATCTTCTTAAAATGGCGCGTATGAAACACGTTTTTTTGCTTCTTTTTGTAAGCTTTTTTCACTCTTGTTTAGTTAAACCATCGCCAAAGATCTTGCACTTTGAAAGCGCGCTCTTTGATAGGCTCATTATTTTTAGCGCCGCGTATCCTAGCGCTAGGGTGGATCTTAACATCACACAATACCCAGCAAAGCTAGTGTTTAACGATTGCCACGCGCATTTAGACCCACAAAGCGCGCAAAATGAGATGACGCAAAAATCGCTAAAGTATTGCGAAAGCAACGCAAGCCTTGAGATGTCCGGCGACGAGCTCTTTTTTAACGGGCATATTTACCTTTACAAAGGCACGAGCCACTTTTGGCTAGGGAGCCAAAACGCGCAAGTTTTTGACAAGATCTCCGTCGGCAAGATGACGGATTTTGAGCGCTTCGTGCGTGGGCTAAAGCTAAAGGGCTCACGCGTAAAAGAAGGCTACAACAAGTTTTATTTTGAAACGGACACAATTTTCATCTACCTTTTAAAAAACAAGCCCTACGAGATAATTTATGATTAGCAAAACGCAGCACGGGCTTATTTTAGCCATTGCCGCTTATAGCATTTGGGGGCTATTCCCGATTTACTTTAAAGCCCTAGATCATATGGAGCCGCTATCGGTGCTTTGCTACCGCATAATTTATTCGTTTTTAATCATCTCCGTGTTCGTGATAAACAAAAACGATCTAGCAAAAATCGGCAAGATCTTAAAAAACGCCAAAAAGATGAAGTATTTGTTTGTAAGCTCGGCGCTCATTAGCCTAACGTGGCTAACCTACATCTGGGCGATTAATAACGACCGCATACTAGAAGCCGCGCTTGGGTATTTGATTAACCCGCTTTTAAACGTGCTCTTTGGCATTTTGTTTTTCAAAGAGAAATTCAACGCCGGGCAAAAGCTAGCCATTTTCATAGCCGTTGCGGCGGTGGGCTTGGAGATAATTAGCTACGGCACCTTTCCCGTTGTGTCGCTCATCTTGGGGCTAAGCTTTACGCTGTATGCAATCGTTAGAAAACAGATCTTAGTAGAAGCTAAACCCGGGCTTTTTGTGGAAACTATGTTTATGATTATCCCAGCGCTTGTGTTTTTAACGCTCCTTGCCCCGCGCGCGGATCTCCCAGGGGGCCAAAGCACGCTAATTAACGCCTTGCTAGTTTTTGGCGGGGTCATTACGACCTTGCCGCTTTTGTTTTTCGTTGATGCGGCAAAAAAGCTCAAGCTCTCCGTGCTGGGGCTCATTCAGTATATAGATCCAACGCTTGGAATGCTGCTGGCGATTTTCGTCTATAAAGAAACAATAACAAACCCGCAAACATTTGTGCTAGTTTGGCTTAGTATTTTAATCTTCGTCGTTTCTGGGCGCCTAAGATCTAGCCGCACCGGCGCTTAGATCTTCATAAAACCTAAGCACGGCATCATTTACCCTAACAATAGAGCGCAAATACTCCCGCGTAATAGGCAATGCGCGCCGCAAAATCAGCGTTTGCGGGCTTATCCCGCGTGAAAGCGCCACGTAAAATTGGCTAGGCGTAAAAATATTATCTATGTTGCAAATTAAATTTTCAATCCCCATACCTTGCGATTTGTGAATAGTTATCGCAAACGCCACTTTAATGGGAAACTGCCGGCAAAAGGCAAGCTCAATTTCTTGCGGCGTGCTTGCGCTAAAATCATACTCGCTCATCACAAACTCATAGCGGCTCAAAATTATCTCTTGGCCGCCGGATAAAATCACGATGTTTTCATCAACAAAGCCCGTGATAACCCCCTGCTGCCCGTTGTAAAACTCGCCGGCTTTATTAACCGTAAAAAGCACGCTAGCGCCCACTTTCACGTATAGATCCTGCTCAATCGGCAAGGTTTTTAGCCAAGCTAGCATCGCTTCGCGTGGCGTGTGTGGGGAGAGCTCCACGTCCGCGCCAAAGCGCGCAAAGGGCGCGTTTATTTGCTCTAGCTTAAGGCGGTTAAAGGCGCTTACTTCTTTGTTTGTGCCATAAAGATTGGTGTATTCGCGCGTGCTAAGCGGCTTATTGCGCGCCAAACCAAAAAGATACGCCAGCACTTCATCGTCAAGGCGCGCCTTGCGGATCTTATTTAGCACGCCGGCAAATTGCGCGTCCTTTGTGCGGCGGATCTGCTCTAGCTCAATCACGGCAAAGTCAAACTCTCTCCACGCAAGGCTTTCAAAGGCATAAACCCCACCGTCAAAAAGGCTCGTTTGCACCGGCGCTTTCACAGGCGGCAACTGGCAAAAATCGCCAAGCGCTAGCACCCTGCCGCTAAAGCCGGCACGGTTTAGCCTAAAGGCAATCATTCCAAAAAGCCCCGCGCCAAGCATACTCACTTCGTCAATCACTAGCAAATCCAGCTTTTTCAAAAGCTCGTAAAGCGCGGGCAAATTTTTGTTTTTCTTATCCCAAAGCGCCAGCTCTTCTAGGTTATTTGAAACGCCGAACTTAAAAAACGAATGCACCGTTTGCCCGCCGATATTCACCGCCGCAATCCCCGTGCTAGCCAGCACCACGACGCTTTGCTTCTTGCGGCGCTGCTCGCTTATAATCTCCATCGCCGTGTGCGTTTTTCCCACACCGCCGCCGCCGGTTAAGAACACGTTTTGCGACTTTAGCTTTTCCAAAACAAAGGCACTATCCATAAACTTCCTATCAAGATGTGTCAAGACTAAAGGCTTTAAGATCTGCACTAGACTTGCGCCTAAGATCTAAGCTAGATCTAAGTGCAAGATCTAGCGCTAAAATCCGCGTAAGATCTCAAGCCTTAGATCTAAGCAAGATCCGCGCCGCTAGCCTTGCAAAGCCTAGCCGCGCAAGATCTTTGCAATGGCGGCTTTAAAAACTTCTACACTCACAAGATTAGCCGTAAGCGGCTCGCCGGGTGCGGCAAAATCAGGGGGAAAAAGTATCTCATCTATCACGCCCGCGGTGCGCGGGATCTGCCAGTTTGGCGGGTTGCTATCGTAGCGCCAAAGGCTCACGCAGGGCGTTTTTTGCGTGTTTGCTAGGTGCTTTGTGCCGTTATCTTGTGTAAAATGCAGGCGTGATAATCCCAAAAACGCCGCTAGCGTCCCAAGATCTGCAAAATTCACGCCCGCGATGCAAGCCTTTTTGTTCTTGAGTAGCGCCGTAATTTCAAGCACGCGCGGCGCTTCAGCGGGGGCGTAAATTAGCACGTTAGGCATACCAAATTCTTCGTAGATCTCATCGTAAAGCCGCGCCCAATTTTGCGCGCTCCAAAGGCTGTGCGCCACTTTTGATGTAGGGCTTGACGTTAAAAACTCGCCCGCTTTTAGCCCAAGGCGCGCTAAAACTTTAGCCGCGGCGGCTTTTGCGGCGGGGCTTGTGTTGATAAATGGCAGCGGCAACGGGTCAGGCGGAAAGGCATCAAGCAGGTGCAAAACGCTTAATTTGTGATGAGCGGAATACTCGTGCGGGAAGTCGCCGCGGTAGAGCTCGGTGTAAAAAAACGCGCGCTTTTTGTGAATGCCAACGCGCTGCGCTGCGCCACTTAGGTAGGCTAAAATCGCGGTTTTTGGCATACCAAGGCTATCAATTGCCACGTCAAAGTGCTTAGATCTAAGCTCTAAGACAAGGCGCAAGGTGCTAAAAAACCCGCCGTCAAAGTAAAAAACTTCATCGATGAACGGGTTGTTATCCGCAATGCCGCGCGCGATATGCTCGCAAACAAAGGTCGTGCGGCAGGCGGGGTAGCGAGCCTTTAGCGCCTCAAAAATCGGCAGGCTCATAATGCCATCGCCTATGCGCCTAAAATCGCACACCAAAATCCGCGCGTTATCGTGCAGCCTCATCTAATGCGACCTTAAATAATTTATCCAGCGCCGCGTCTAGCACAGCAGGCGAGAAGTCGTAGCAAGCAAGGCGCGGCGAGTGCTTGCAGCGCCTATCAAAACCGCACGGGCGGCAGGGGAGATCTTGCGCGGTTTCTAGGGCGATGAACTTGCGGCTTGGAAAGGGCTCTGGCGAGAGTTGTTTAGCTAGCTGTTGGCCGTAGATCCCCATTGTTACAAGATCTAAGCGCCGCGCTAGGTGAATAACGCCGCTATCTGTGCCGATGACGCAAAGGGCGGCGCACAAAAGGCTTTTTAGCTCCTTTAGATCCGTTTGAATGTGCTTTGCGTAGCCCCCGCTTAGCGCGGCTAGCTCCCCCGCGCGCTCTGTCTCTGTGCCAATTAGCGCCACGCCAAAGCCCATCGCGCGGCATTTTTCCACAATTTGCATAACGATGCCGCTAGGCAAGATCCGCTCCGCAACGCTCGCGCCGATGTGTATAGCCACAAAAGCCTTGCGGGGGGGGGGCGCAAATGTGTTTCTATAACGCTCCATAAGCGCTGGATCTTTGTGTAAAAACTTGGCGTTTTTGTTGAAGTCTGTGATGAATAGCGCGTGCAAAATATCGTAATAAGCCATTGCGTGGAAAGGGTTTGCTAGCTCTACTAAAAGATCGTAAAATGCCCCCTTGCGCCGATTTGTGCGGTAGTTTTTAAAGCCGCCCGTTTTTTTAGTGCCTAGGAGTTTGCAGGTGTTTTTAAAGGGCTTTAGGGCTTGCATCGTGGCTTTTGTGCTGTCTATGTCTATGGCAAGATCTAGGGCAAGGCGGCTAGGCAACAGCTCATCAAGCCGCAGGGTTTCTATGCCCTCGCCATCGTATAGGGGGCTAAAATGCTCTCTAACAACGGCAAAAACCTTGTGCCCGCTGCGCGCAAAGTGCATCGGGATAAGCGTTGAAGAGATGAGATCACCCAAAAGCCCCATATGGATAAAAAGCACGTTCATTTTAGGTAGGTCCTAATGACCGAATGCCAAAACTTATGACTCCACCACGCGTGCGCAAAGGCAAGGCGCATATATTTTTTCGCTAGCGGTTTGTCGGGCGTTTTGCTTAAGATCCTAAACCAAAGCGGATAAACGCGCCTTAGCTTTTTTTGCACGCAAGGCTCATCTGCAAAGAGTTCGTAGGTTTGATGAACCCTATTAATCATAAAGCTATGATTTTTGCTAAGGCTAACGCCGTGATCCCTATAAAAACACAGGGCTTCGTCCAAAAAACCTATCTGATATTTTTTTGCAATCTTAAGCCAGAGCTGATAATCTTGCAAGGCTATGCCAAGCTCAAATCCGCCAGCATCACGCGCGGCTTGTGTTCTAAGGAGCGTCGTTGGCAAAATGATAAAACAATCTTGCACCAGCTCTTTGAATATAAACCCGCTAACGCAATTTTTGCAGTTGTTTTGATTTGTTTGGATCTTGTTGCCCGCCTTGTCTATCAAAAACGCCCTTGAATACACCATTGCGTATTGCGGATTGGCGTGCAAAAAGGCAAGGGTTTTTGAGATGAAATCAGGGCTTAATATATCATCAGCATCAAGAAACTTCACAAATTCGCCACGCGCAAGATCTAAGCCCCGCGCGCAAGTGGCGGTTACGCCAGCGTTTTTTTGGTCTATGAATGTAAAGCTGTGTTTGTTAGCAAGATCTTGGATAACTCTAGCGGAATTATCCGTTGAGCCGTCGTTAATGACGATTAGCTCGATGTTTTTGTAGGTTTGCGCTAGAACGCTTTCTATTGCCGCCGTTACGTATTGTGCGTAGTTATAGCAGGGGATGATGACGCTTACCAAACCGCTTTGCATAAAGATCCTTAGCTTGTTAAATACTTCCAGATTTGCCTAAAACCGCCGTAATTTAAATAATACACCACCTGAGATGCCACAAAAAAGGCAAGCGTCAAAAGCGCGTATTTGGAAAACTTTACAGCGCTAGCCCTTGTAAAATCTATATGAAAGAACAAGCCATCTCTAGCTTTCATAAGCACAAGCAAAAACAGCACCGGCAAATACGCCATTTGCTCGTATAAAAACCTATTAAAAAAAGAAAAAACAAACATTGACGTAAAAAACACAACCTTAAAAAAGAACACGGATTTGTCTTGATTCACATACCAAATGTGCCTATAAAAAAACAACAAAAGTATCAGGCTCAAAAAACCAAACTGCATAAAATCGTGCGTAAATTCGCTATGCAAAGGCCAAAAGAGCTGTTTATTCATATTGTTTTTTGACACATAAGCCCTGTGCGTATCTATCTCATCACCCGTGCCAACGCCAAACATAAACACATCGGGTATGAGCTTATACGTAATGTAGTATTCGCCTATTCTGTTACCTAAAGACGTGCTAAAGTTTTTCTCTTGCACTAGCACTGTAAAATCCCGCACAGCATCACCAACTCTTTGCTTAAACAAGGGCGATAAATGATATGCACTAAATAGCGTAACCGCCACAAGGGCTAAGGCTAGACACAATGCTAAAATCTTACGTTTTGCAAAGGCAAAGGCAAGCACTAAAGTATTAATCACCAAAAGCGCCTGACCGCTCCTGCCACCTGTAATAAATATATTTGTTAAAGCAACCAAAAAATAAAAGCCAAGAATCACCTTAAGCCAAACGTGGCGTGTGCTTAAAAGCTTTGCGATAATCAAAAAAATGGCAAAGTTTAAATAAACGCTGTAGGCTACGTGATCCATAAAAGGCGACGGATCCCACTTGCTACCAAACTGTGTTGCGGGCAATAATTCAAAGTAAATTCCATACGACGTAAATTCACTAACTGCCATACCAAAGAAAAAGGCAAGAATGAAATAACGCACTTCCTTTGCGCCGACATATGGAAAAAATATGAGCGGCAAAAGGTAATACTTGGCTTTGCGCACATTCCAATAGGCTTGGGCAAAATTATCCGTGCCAAAAAGCCACAGCAAATAAAACAAAGCAAAGGCTAGCAAAAACCTAACCGTCGTATCGCGCAGCATACAAGCGATGTTATTTTTTAGCCCTGGATCTAGAAAAAACAAATAAACAGCCGTTGTAGAAACAAAGGCAAGCCCAATATCGCCAAGCGGCAAAAAAAAGCCCATAATGACGAACAAATACGCATTAAATACTGGTATTTTTGATCTAAATGCGGCTATCATCTAAGATCTTGACCCGCGCAAAGTGTTTTAAATAGGCTCTCAAATTGCTCCAAATGCGAGCTTAGCGAAAACTTTTCAACCGTTGCTAAGATCTTAGGGGCTAGATCCGCGCGCGTGCCCCCGTCTGCTAAAACGCTCTTTAAGATCTGTGCAAAACGTTTCGTATCCTTATACGGTGCTAAAAATCCGCCGCCAAGCGCTAAGATCTCATTATGCCCGCCGACGCTATCAAACGCCACGGCTGGCACGCCCAAAAACAAGCTCTCCAAAACAACCTTGCCAAAGCCCTCATAATGCGACGTCAGCGCAAAAACGCTAGCGCGCGCCATATATTTATACGGATTGGCCTTGTAGCCAGCAAAAAACACCCGCTCTCTCACGCCAAGATCCTTAGCCTTTTTTTCTAGGCTTTCTTTTAAATCGCCATCACCGATGATTAACAAATGATAATCCCCGCCAAGCGCAGCAAAGCTCTCAAGCAGTAGATCTTGCCCCTTTTGAGGGGTCAGCCTACCAACGTTTATTATCACTTGTTTCTCGAAGATCTTTTGCTCCTGCTGGCTTAGCGGCTCATCTTTTAGCGCTAGGATCTTTTGCTCGTCTATGGCGTCATAAATCACGCCACTATCCACAGAAAACGTTTTTTGCAAGTCAAGCGCCACCGCCTTTGAAACCGCCAGCATCAGATCTAAATTCTTATACGCCTTGCCAAGTAAGCGCCTGATAAAAGGGCTTTTCTTGCTGTATTTAAACCAAAAATCTGGGTTTCTCTCCACGCCAACAAAGCGCGTTTGCGTCTTGCCAAGCAAAAATTTTGCAATGGATGCGTTCATATTTTGCGGCTTCATATCAGAAAACACAAGATCTGGCTTTAAGCGGCGCACAAGAGCTGCGAGCGAAAACGGGCGCGTTAGATCCCCAAAGCGCGCATTTAGCACAAAAACATCGCAAGGCACGCGCACGTCTGTGTCTGTTCTTGAGTGGATAGCCAAGCTCACATCATACCCACGCGCCACAAAGGCGTTAATCAAAATAAGCATCGCATCAAGCGCCCCGCCTGAGCTAGCTTTGAGAGTGTATGTATAAAATAATATTTTCATTCGTAATCTAAAGCCCTAAGCGCGCCATCTGGCAGCGCCTGTGCGTAAAAGTCCTTTGGAAAAAACCGATATAATCTTAATGAATTTTACTTGAAAGATACGCCTTGCGAGAGATCATCAAAAGCTTTTTGCCTTACATTTTAAACTACAAATTTTACTTTTTTCTATCAATGCTAGGCACGGTGATGTTCGCGCTAGGATCTAGCGCAACGGCATACATCATCAAGCCCGTTTTAGACGAGATCTTCGTAACAAAAAACGAGACAGCTCTTTACGTCGTGCCCTTTTTCATCGTGGCAATCTATATGATAAAAGGCTTTGGGCGCTTTGCGGGGACGTATTACGCTGGCTACATCGGCTCGCACATCGTCCATCGCGTGCGCGCGGATATGCTTGGGATCTTGCTAGCTTACGACATCAAGCTTTTTCACAAAACGCAAAAAGGCGAGCTAATAAGCCGCATAAGTTCAGACACAAACCGCATCGCAACGCTTGTTAGCACGGCAATCCCGACGATAATTAGAGATAGTTTCACAGCCCTTGGCTTGCTAGGCGTGGTGATTTACCAAAGCCCAAAACTAGCGTTTTTTGCCCTTGTGGTAATGCCTGCTTTAGTTTTTCCGCTCTCAATGCTTGCCAAAAGAATGAAGCGCTTTTCGCACAAATCGCAAAACGCGGTGGCGGATTTTACGTCTAGGCTAAATGAAACTTTTCAAAATATAGAAGTCATTAAAGCCTTTAACGGCGAGGCTTTCGAGCACGAGCGCTTCAAAAAAAGCAGCGAGGAGTTTTTTAGAATTGGTATGAAAATGGTAAAAACCAACGAGCTAATTTCCCCGTTTATGGAGCTCTTTGGCTCAATCGGCGTGGCGACGGTGATTGTCATCGGCGGCAAGGCGGTTATTAGCGGCGAGCTAAGCGTCGGGACGTTTTTTTCATTTATGGCGGCGCTTATTATGCTTTACACGCCGATAAAATCTGTAATGTCGCAATACAACCAGCTCCAAGACGCCGTTGCCGCGGGCGAGCGGATCTTGGCCTACTTGCACCTAAGCCCCAGCATAAAAAGCGGCACGCGGCCTATGCCAAAGCAGATCAAGACGATAGAATTTTGCGGCGTGGGGCTTGATTATGGCGACAAAACAGCACTAAACGGCATAGATCTAACCAATAGAAAAGAAATAATCGCGCTTGTAGGCGACAGCGGCGGGGGCAAATCATCGCTTGTAAATTTGCTCGTGCGCTTTTACGACCCAAGCCGCGGGGTGGTAAAAATAAACGGCACAGACATCAAAGAATTCTCCCTAAAAGATCTGCGCGAAAACATCGCTTACGTAACGCAAAAGGTCTTTATTTTTGCCGACACCGTCGCGGCAAACGTGGCATACGCAAAGGAAATCGACGAGCAAAAAGTGCTTGACGCGCTTGCTAAAGCCAACGCGCTATCTTTCGTGCAAGAGCTCCCGCTTGGCATTTACACAAGGCTAGAAGAGGGCGGCACAAACCTAAGCGGCGGGCAAAAACAGCGCATTAGCATAGCGCGCGCCATCTATAAAGATCCGCAGATCTTGATACTAGACGAAGCCACCAGCGCGCTTGATAACAAGTCCGAGCAGCTAATCCAAGACGCCTTTATCAGTCTAGCGCAAAACCGCCTTACATTTATAATAGCACACCGCCTTAGCACGGTAAAAATCGCGGATAAGATCGTGCTTTTAAAAGATGGCAAAATCAAATGCGAGGGCAGCGAGCAAGATCTTATGCGCTCTTGCGATGAGTTTAAGCAGCTAAAGGAGCTCTCCTAGGGCGCGGACTTGAGCTAGATCTTAGGCTAGATCTAACGCGCGTGGGCGGCTTAGATCTTGCGCCTTAGATCTTGCCTAGATCTTGGGCTAGATCTTGTCAAGATCCAGCGCAGGCTAGGTTTAGAGCCTTTTTGATAAGATCGGCGTTTATTTTAAGGAGACCAAATGGAATGCGCTATTGTGGCAGATAACACAAGCGACGAGCAAATAAGACAGATCCTAGCCGCGGCAAAGACGGTGGCAATCGTGGGGCTTTCTCCCGATGAAACAAAAGACAGCAACCGCGTGGCTAGATACCTTCAGCAAGCAGGCTATGAAATAATCCCTATCTATCCAAAAGAGGACAAGATCTTAGGGCAAAAGGTGTATCGCGCCCTGAACGAAATTGAGCAAAAAATCGACATCGTCGATGTGTTTAGAAAGCCAGCCGTTGCGCTTGAGCTAGCCAAGGAGATCTTGGAGCGGAAAGACGCGCCCGTGCTTTGGACGCAGCTTGGCATTGTGAATAATGAAGCCGCCGAGTTACTAAAAGCCGCAGGGCGGGTGATGATCCAAAACAAATGCACGAAACTAGAGCACGAAAGGCTTTTTAAGTGATTGACTTAGCTTGCGTAAAATCAGCGCGCGAAAATATTAGACACATCGTCAGGCACACGGAGTGCTCGCTCTCAACGCAGCTCTCACGCGAGTGCGGGGCGCAGATCTACCTAAAAAAAGAAAACTTGCAACAAACGGGCGCTTACAAATTGCGCGGCGCGTTTAACCGCATTGCGCGCCTTAAGGACGATGAAAAAAAGCTAGGCGTCATCGCCGCTAGTGCGGGAAATCACGCGCAGGGCGTGGCGTTTAGCGCGGGGCATTTTGGGATAAAATCGCTCATCGTAATGCCCGAAGCCACGCCGATTTTAAAAGTTAATGGCACTAAAGATCTAGGCGCGGACGTGATTTTGCACGGCGAAAATTTTGACGAAGCCAATGAATACGCCATAAATTACGCAAAAAAGCACAAAATGACCTTTATTCGCCCCTTTGAAGACGACGACGTCATCGCCGGGCAAGGCACGATTGCGCTTGAGATCTTAGAAGATCTAAAGGAAGTTGATACCGTTTTGCTGCCCGTTGGCGGCGGGGGGCTCATTAGCGGTTGCGCCCTTGCGCTAAAAAGCATAAACCCAAAAATCCGCGTCATCGGCGTAACGGCTAGCGGCGCGCCGGCGATGAAAACGTCCTTTTTAACAAAAAAGCCCGTCAATACAACGCAGGTTAAAACCATTGCCGATGGCATAGCCGTGCGCGATACTTCGCCAAAAACGCTCGAATACATCTTGAAATACGTTGATGATTTTGTGGAAGTTGATGATGAGGAGATCGCAAACGCCATTTTGTTTTTGATGGAAAAGGAAAAGCTCGTGGTAGAGGGCGCGGGCGCGGTAACGGTGGCGTCTTTGCTGCATAATAAGGTCAAGCTGTTTAAGAATGAGCGGGTCGCCTGCGTTTTAAGCGGCGGCAATATTGACGTAACAATGCTAAACCTTATCATAGAAAAGGGGCTTTTAAAGTCGCAACGCAAGATGAAAATAAAGCTAAAGCTCATCGATAAACCAGGCTCGCTTCAGCATTTTACGGAAGTGCTAACCGAGCTTAACGCAAACATCGTGCAGATTGGTTACGATAGGACGGACAAAAACCTGCGCTTTGGAGATGCCTTTGTGCTTGTGGCGCTAGAAACAAAGGGGCTGGCGCATCAAGAGGAGATCCGCGCGCGGCTAAAAGAAAAAAATTACGAGTTTTTAGAAGAATAATGGACTTAATCTATCAAAACGCAAACGTCTTGGTGCTTGGGATCTTGATGAATTTGCTGCTGACCTTTGCCTTTGGCATTTACAAGGTGTTTAATCTAAGCTACGCGCAAACGGTGCTTTTAATGGAAAAATACCCCGTCAAAACAAAATACGTCAAGCTTTTTGCGCTTTGGCTCGTGCCTTGGGCGGGGGTTTTGTATATCTTTTGGGATATTGCCCTTTTGCAGCGCTTTATTAATAAGGGTTTAGGAGTTTTTGAATATTTGGAATACAAACTGAAAAAAGAATACGAAAGACAAAATGGCTAAAACTGTTTTACTCCTAAATATGGGCGGGGCAACGAGCCCTGAAGAAATCAAGGTTTTTTTATCCAATATGTTTAACGACGGCAATATTTTGCCTATCAAATCGCGCCTTTTGCGGCGTGGCTTGGCGTGGCTCATAACACACAGGCGGCATAAGCATTCGCAAGAGATCTACAAAAAAATCGGCGGTAAGTCGCCTATCCTAGATCTTAGCCTTTCACTAAGGGACAAGCTAAGCCGTAAATCGGATATGAAATTTTTTGTGATTATGCGCTACACAGAGCCCAGAATGCAAACAAATATAGACAAGATCTTAGACGCTGGCGATGAAATTATCCTGCTGCCGCTTTACCCGCAATACTCCTTCGCCACGAGCAAATCAAGCATTGACGAAGCGGTTTCGTTTCTTGAAAACAAGGCGCTTTTTAGGGTCATCAAGGATTTTCACGCAAACGATGCCTACATAGATCTACTCATAAATAACGTTCTAAAGCTTGGCATTAAAGACGTAAGCGGCTTTGACTTAATTCTCTCCGCGCACAGCCTGCCGCTTAGCAACATCAAAAAGGGCGACCCTTACCTAGACCAATGCCTAGAAATGAAGGTAAAAATAGTAAAAAAACTAAGAGCGCGGGGCATCAATTTTAAGAGCGTGCATTTGGCGTTTCAGTCCAAATTCGGGCGCAAAAAGTGGCTTGAGCCGTCGTTAAAAAACACGATTGCAAATCTTGGCTCAAAAAACCTTGTCTTGCTGCCAATATCTTTTACGATCGACAACCTAGAAACGCTTTATGAGCTCAAAATTGAATACGGCGAATACGCAAAAAGCTTAGGCGCTGAGAATTTTCAAGTAGCTAGTTGCCCAAACGATAGCGACGAATTCGTAACGTTTTTATTAAAGCTAATCGAGCAAACTTCTTAGCGGCAAAAGCGCCTTAAATGCCACAAAAACAGGGCTAATATTTTTGAATATTGTTTTTAATTATTTAAGGTTTGGATAAGTTTAAATGTTTTATGATTCCCGCCTGTTTAGTTAAAGGATGCAAGGTTGAGCTTATCGGAACTAGAGGTTGGAAAAACGGGCAAAATATTAAGCATTGAGACGCTTGGAGCCATAGCGCAAAAATTAATAGATATGGGGTTTGTAATAGGTGAAAGGGTAAAAGTCATCAGAGGCGCGCCGCTAAAAGATCCGATAGAAGTTCAAATTTCTTCATATTTAATCAGCATAAGACGAGAAGAAGCCTCATTTATAATGGTAGAAGAGATTGCGTGATGAGTAGGACTAAAATAGCATTAGCGGGGCAACCAAACTGCGGTAAATCAACGATTTTTAATATGCTCTCTGGGGCAAAACAGCACATCGCAAACTATCCGGGCGTAACGGTTGATAAAAAAACGGGCTATTACAGCATAGGCGATGAAAAAATAGAAATAGTAGATCTGCCCGGGACTTACTCTCTTACGTCGTTTTCTTTGGAAGAAAAGGTCGCTAGAAACTTCATTTTAAACGAAAATCCAGACATTATTTTAAACATCTTAGACGCCTCAAACCTAAAAAGAAACCTTTACCTTACATTCCAGCTAATGGATATGAAAAAGCCGATGGCTGTCATTTTGAATATGGCAGACGTTGCAAAAAGGCGTGGAATCACCATAGATAAAGACAAATTAGCGCAAAAATTAGGGCTAAACATAGAATACGCCATAGGATCTCAAGGCGAAGGCAAAGAAGAAATAAACAAACTCATTTTGAAAACAAAGGGCGGCGCGAACTTGCCGCAACCGATCTCCTACGGCGAGCTTGAAGAATTCATAGCGCAAATAGAAGACGAATTGCAAAAAGCCTTTACGCTAGATGGGATCTCTTTGCACTGGGCGGCTATCAAACTGCTTGAAAACGACGAGCATATAAAAGAGCTAATAAAAGGCAAAGCGCCAAAAGACAACGGGCTAAAGTATGAATATTTGATAGATCGCACGGAAAAAATAAGGCAAGAATTCAAAGAAAAATATTCAATCAGCACGGAGCAATTCATCGCTGGCAAAAGATTTGACGAAGCGCAACGCATAATAGATGAATGCCTTAGCTTCCCAAAAGACGCAAAAGAAACGCTTAGCGACAAGGTCGATAAGATTGTTTTAAACAAATACCTAGCTATTCCAATTATGGCGCTTGTAATTTACGCCTTGTATCAGCTTGCCATTGTTGAAGGCTACGAGATCACAAACTACACTTGGCCTATACTAGCTGCCATTAAAAATTTTGTAGTTTCTATCCTGCCTGACCCTGATTTTACACGCGTTCCATACATCACGGAGTTTGGGATCTGGATGGTAAATAGCGTCAATGCCTTGCTTAACTACATACCTATTTTCTTGATCCTTTTTGCGCTGATAGCCATTTTAGAAGACATCGGCTATATGCCGCGTATGGCTTTTGTGCTTGACCGCTTGTTCCGCCACTATGGCTTGCACGGGCAATCCACGCTCCCGCTTGTGCTAGCGGGCGTTTTTGCGGGCGGTTGCGCTGTGCCTGGCGTTATGAGCACAAAGGGCATTGTAGATCCAAAGGCGCGGCTAACGACTATCCTAGTTGTGCCGCTGATGAACTGCCTTGCAAAGATCCCTTTCTACACACTCATCGTAACGACTTTCCTAAAGCCGCATATGGCACTTGTGATGTTTTTTATCTCCACGATTACCATTCTATTCGCGCTAAGCATTGCGAAGATCTTGACGATGACGATCCTGCGCCATAAAGAAACCGCGCCTTTTATTATGGAGCTGCCGCCATACCACTTGCCAACTTTAAGGGGCGTTATAACAAGGGCGCTTGAGAGAGTTTGGCTGTATATTAAGAAGATCGTAACGATAGTAACCGCTGTTGCTGTAGTGCTTTTTGTGCTGATCCAATTCCCGGGCTTAAGCAAAGAAACTACCGACAGAATAGAAAAACAGTCAGAAAAGGCTTTGAGTAAATTTTACGCGGTTTCTGAAAAAACGCAATACAAAGAAATGCTAGATGAAAGGCACGAAGTCGCTGAACTTCTTAATTTTTACAATAACTATAAAGCCTTGCGGATGAATACCACATCGCAAAAAGACGCAGAAGCCCTAGATAAAAAATTTGAAGCACAAAACAAGGCGCTTTTTGCTTTTATTAAGCCGACCGACAAAGACTCTAAGGCCATCAATAAGGCCTTAAGAGATCTAGAAAAATTCCAAAAAAAGGTATTGCGAGAAGTAAAAGATATTAAGGTAGCTAATTCTTTGCTTGGAATGTCTGGTAAGGCGCTTGAGCCTATCACGCAATTTGCGGGCTTTGACTGGAAAATAAACGTGGCGTTTTTGAGCTCCTTTGCCGCGCGCGAAAGCTCTGTGGCAACGCTTGGCGCGATCTATGAAAGCGGCAAAGAAGATGACAATCCATCAGGCAGAATAGAAGCAAGCATAGGCAAAACAAGTGGCTTTACAACCTTGCACGCCATCGCTATCATCATATTTATGACGCTAACGCCGCCGTGCATTGCCACAATGATAATGATTAAATATCAAACAAACTCTTATAAATGGATGGTTTTTGCCATATTCTATCCGATAATACTCGGGCTAATCGTTTCAAGCCTTGTATTTACGATAGGAAGCAAACTAAATATTGACGGTTTAACTGCTATGTATTGGGTTTATGGTATCACTTTAGCCATAACCGTTTTACTAGGCTTTATAAAAAATAAACCAATTTCACCAAAAGGAAACATATGAAAAAAACTTTAGCTACGGCTATGTTTTTAGCTCTAGCGAGCTCAGGTTTTGCCCATACGGCAATTATGTCTTGCTTTGACAACGGAGACGGCACGGTTACTTGCGAAGGCGGTTTTAGCGACGGCTCAAGTGCAAGCGGCGTTAAGGTTCATATAAAGCAAAAAGGCAAGGTAATATCCACTGGCAAAATGAATGAAGACAGCGAATTTACCTTTAAAAAACCATCAGGCGAATACAGTGTTCAATTTGATGCAGGCGAAGGACACAAAGTAGATATTGATGGAAAAGATATTGTTGAATAAGGAAAAAACAATGAATACAAAATTAATCAAACTAGCAGCAGCAGGCGCTTTGCTTGCAAGCACAAGCGCTTACGCGCACTTCCAAATGCTTTACACACCAGAAAGCGCACTAGAAAAGGGCGGCTCTATCCAAATTAGAGAAGTTTTCACTCACCCATTTTCTGACGAACACACAATGGATATAGCAGGCGTTGAAGAGTTTTACGTCATCAATAAAGACAAAAAAACAGATCTAAAAGACAGCTTGCAACCTATCACATTCAAGGGCAACAAAAACAGCGGTAAAGCTTTTAAATCTGAATACAAAGCAAGAAGCACAGGCGACCACGTTTTTGTTTTTACGCCAAAGCCTTATTTTGAAAAGAATGAAGACGCCTACATTCAACAAATCACAAAAATGATGGTAAATGTAGCCGGTATTCCTTCTGATTGGGATAAAGTGCTAGGGCTAAAAGCAGAGATCGTGCCCCTAACAAAGCCTTATTCTATTTGGGTTGGTAGCACATTTACAGGCATCGTTATGAGTAACGGCAAACCCGTTCCAGACGCGGAAATAGAAGTAGAATTCTTAAACAGAACCGTAGATCTTATGGCTAACAAAACTGGAAAGTCTATGGTAAAAGCACCACAAGACAGCTTTGAAACTCTTACAATCAAAGCAAATAAAAACGGAGAATTCACATTCGGCATTCCAAAAGCTGGTTGGTGGGGCTTTGCAGCGCTTGGTGTTGGTCCAGACAAAGAGCTTAACGGAAAAGAACTTAGCCAAGACGGAGTTATTTGGGTTCAAGCTAAGGATATGAAATAATTTTTTAGATCCGCGCACGTCGCGGATCTACTCTTCAAGGATCCCTATGGACGTAACAAATACGGTAGTTTCATTAGTCATACTCTCTCTTGCCCTTTGGTATATTTACAGAAGCCTATTCAAAAAAAAGGGCTGTGGTTGCGCCGCAACGGGCGAAGAAACTTGCAATTGCAATGTAAATCACAGCGCAAAATCTAAAAAACAGCAATAAACTTCACGATCTTTGCGCGAGTAGCAAGCGGATTTGTTTGCGTTGGGGCTTGGATCTTTAAAGCTCGCACGCGGACTTATTTGCAAACGGTGCGCTAGCGCTAAACGTTGGCAAGACTTGTGCTAATTACCACAAGCGGTCTTAGATCTAGGCAAAATTAGGCTTTGCCCTGTTCTAAAACCGCGTTAGATCTTTGGCGCTTCAAGGCTTAGATCCTAAAACGCAAATTACAGGCTAGCCAGCCAAAGATCTTAAGCGTTGGCGTGCTTGCGGATCTGTGGCAAGCCTAGATCTAAGCGTTAGATCCCCGCCAAGATCTTGGTGCGTGCAAGATCTTGGCGCTTGGCGCAAAGCAAGGCGCGCGCGCATTTGCAAAATTTTGGAGCAAAAATGGCGAATTTAATAGAGGTTAAAAACCTACATCACAGCTTTGGCAAAAAGCTTATTTACAAAGATCTAAACTTCAGTGTCAAAGAAGGCGAAGTTTTTGGTATTTTGGGGCGCAATGGGGTTGGAAAATCCACGCTCATCAACATTCTGACGGGCTTTTTGCAACCAACAAGTGGCGAATGCCGGATCTTTGGCGAAAACTCACACGAGCTAAGCGCGCAAACCCGCGCAAAAATTGGCCTACTATACGAGGGGCATTTAACCTTTGACTTCTTAACAATCAAGCAAATAGAAAGCTTTTACAGCGCATTTTACAAAAAATTGGACGCCAAACTTTTTTGGGAGCTAACGGATCTACTAGGGCTCAAAGACAGCCATAAAATCAAAAATATGTCTTACGGGCAAAGGGCGCAAGTGGTTTTGGGGCTAATTATGGCAAGCAACCCGCAATTAATCATTTTAGATGACTACTCGCTTGGGCTAGACGCCGGTTACAGACGGCTATTTTTAAACTTCTTAAAAGACTACATCAAAAAAGACGACAAAACGGTCGTAATCACATCGCACATCGTAAATGACCTTGAGAGCATAATGGATAACATATTATTACTTGAAAAAAACGCAAAATACATTCAAACAAGCCTTGAAAATTTCTTAAACGATCTACACTGCTTTTCTTTTGCCAAGCCGCCAGCGCTTGCAAAACCCACGCTTGCTAAGATCCTAGCCGGCACAAAGGAGCTAAAAAGCTTTGAAATAAGAGACGACGAATGCCTGATTTTTACGTATCTGCCCCCAGAAAAAGCGCAAGAAACCCTGTGCGCGCAAGGGCTAGATCTAGGGGCGCAAAATCTCCAAAGCCGGCCGATGCGCCTTGAAGATGCCTTTGTGGGCTACACAGGAATGAACGTATGATAAAAGCACTATTTTTAAAAGAATGGCTAAAAATGAGATACGCCCTTTTTGCGGCGGGCTTTGCGCTTGCGGCAATTGCGGGCTTTTTCTACGCAAACACCGCCGGCGAATTTGCATACATCGAGCCAAAAACAATGCTTTGGTATAGGGCGATTTTCATCGGCATAGACATAACAAACGGGTTCATATACATTCCCGCCGTGCTTGCGGTGGCAATCGCGCTCGTGCAATTTTTGCCAGAAAGCGCGCAAAAAAAGTTCAGGATCTCCTTGCACCTGCCAATAAACCAAAACGTCACGCTGCTACTTTATATGGCAACCGGGCTTAGCTTTTTGCTGCTTGGCTCTGGGGTATTTGGCGCGCTTAGTTTTGGCGTCATTTGGCATTTCTACCCGCAAGAGATCGCGCTAGAAGCCCTAAAAGTCCTAGCCTTTTACACGCTCGCGGCGTTTGGCGTTTATGGATCCGTTGCCGCGACGATCATCGAACCGCTAAGAAAACAAAAATTTTTCTACCTTGTCCTGACGGGGCTCTTTGTTTATGTGGCGTTTTTTGAGCTCTGGCACGCGCAAGGGCTTGCTTGGCTTTTTACGGGCGCTTTGGCTGCTAGCCTAAACGGGCTTATGTTTTTGGCAGTTTTTCACTACAAACGCGGCAATTACGCGCTTTTTAAGACGAAAGAAAACGTGGCAAAGGTGTTTTTCATAGCGGCAAATGCGGCGTTTTTGCTGCTAATTTCCATCGCGCTGCCGCAGATCTATGCCAAGATCTTTGCCGATCCAACCAAAACCGTGCGCATACTCTTTAGCCCACTCATCAAAAGCTTTGTTTATGAAGCGCACTACGGGCACCATATTTTTGTGTGGGGAAGTAGCAGCGGGCAAAAATTCAGCCAAAAAGAATACGAAGCCTTACTGCCGTTTAATTTTTACCGCGACCTTGAAATTCAAGGCAAATTGCCCGTGACAATAGACGGCAAGACCTTTGACGTGCAAGAAATCAAAAAAGGGCGGCAAAGTTTTTCCGTTAGCCCGGCGGTGATTGAAAAAAGCAAAACGCAAATCGGGCTTTACCCGCTTTTTAACACGGATAATTCAAAGGGCTCGATAGCTTTTCCGGATTATTTTTTCAAAATAACGGATAGATTTATCGTGCTAAACGGCGACACAAACGCCGAAGAAACCGCGCTATCAAAAGAATACGGTGCGGTGCTAAAACAAAGCGGTTTTGGCTTTAAGGCGCGCCTAATAGCCGGCAAAACAACAAACCTTAAACCCTTTGATGAAGGCTATTTTCTCCAAGATCTAGGGGGTAATTTTTTCCATATGAAAGTAACCGACGGCAAGATGAGCGTTAAAAAAACGGGCTGGGCGCCGCAAGATGTTTTGCACATTGGCGTTTTTGAAAATAACCTAAGGGAATTTTACGGGATCTTGATAAATTCTGGCGGGCTCAACCTGATCTCATATGATAATTACAAGTTAATTCACGTAGATCTAACGCATTACGAGCCGCTAAGATCTAAGCTAGAATTCTTTAAAGATCCGCTCTACAACTTGTTTAGATATGAAGACGGCGACTTTGCCTATGCCGATGTTTTTGATAAAAATTACACAAAAATCGCAAGTTACAAAATGGCAATTCCAAAGGCGCAAAATATTTTTACGCAAAATTTTCAGCTGTTTTTTCCGTTTTTCACGGACGCAAAAAGCCTAAAAATACAAATAAATCAGCCGGAATTTTTGATTTTTAACGCAGCCCTTGCCATTCTTTTGCTGTTTTATTTTTTGGCAACTTTTAAAAAAATAAGCGGCGCAAAGCTTTTAGCGGTGCTGTTTTTTGGGATTTACGGGCTTGTTTTAGATCTGCTTGCTTGATAAGTAAAATCATTTGTAAGCGGTTTTTAAGAAAGCTAAGGCTAACATACGACCTTGCAAATTTTGCGCGCGGCTTGTCGGCTTTGCGCGGCTTTGCATTCGGCTTAAAAATAAAAATTTTTGCCGTGTTTCTGACTTTTGGCAAGGATCTTGCTAGAAAAAACAAATTAATTTTCTAAGGAGAAAATATGAAAATCGGCGTTTTTTACGGAAGTAGCACAGGTAACACAAAGAGTGTTGCGGAAGATATAGCTTCAAAACTAGGCACTGAAGCAACGGATATTTCAAACGCTAGCATTGACGATTTGCTAGCTTGCGACGTGCTCGTGCTTGGCACATCAACTTGGGGGCAAGGCGATTTGCAAGACGATTGGGACGCGTTTTTGCCAAATTTAGAAGGCGCGGATCTTTCATCTAAAACAATCGCGCTTTTTGGGCTTGGAGACCAAGAGATGTATTCAGAAGAGTTTGTAAATAGCCTAGGCATTTTAGACAAGGCAACCGCTTCTGCAAAAAGAATAGGCTTTTGGAGCACAGACGGCTACAATTTTGACGAAAGCAAGGCGGTAAAAGACGGTAAATTCGTTGGCTTAGTAATCGACGCGGACAACCAAGAAGATCTTACAGCAGAAAGAGTTGATAAGTGGGTAGCGCAAATTAAGTCAGAAATGTAAAAACGGGGAGCCTTTCTCCCCTTTTTATTCTTTTTTTTACTCTCTAAAATTTTTAAACTTTCCAAATTTTTAACCCTTAGTGTTTTTATTTTTGCAAACAAACGGCACCAAATCAGCGCTCGTTGCGTTTTGAGAGATTATGGCGCGCACCAGCGATTTATTTTTAAGATAATTTTAATCTGATTTCAACTAGCATAACGCCTACATTCAGGTTAAAGGATAACCAATGAAAACACACGTTAAGTTACTTACGGCGATAGTTTTTATCTCCGGTATGTTGGCAAGTTGTGGCGATGAAGCGCCTTCACAAACCGCTCAAGTAAAAAGCATTGACGTTTTGGCTGATAAAATCGGCGACGCTCAAATAAAATTGGCTGAATTACGAGAGCTTGAAGCAAAAGAAACAAAAAGCTTGGATAGCCAAAGCGACATAACAAGATCTGCAGCAAATGCAAGCGGTCTTGAAACACAATCTACAGCTTTGAAAAACCTAAGCGATTTGGTCGTTTCTTTGAGAGCTTCCGTTAAAAACGATGGCGAAGAAAACCTAAGAAGCGTTGGAACTGTTGCAGCTGGGCTTATAAAATATTTTAATCCAAAGACAATCCCTGCAAGAATTGATCTTGGCTTAAAAACAATAGAGGCAATTAACTTCGGCTTTTCTCCGGCTGTTTGGTATAAAGAAGAATCAGACCTAGTAAAATACGGCTTTAAAATAGTAAAGGCTACATTTACCGTCCTTAATATAACAAACGGCAATGACAGCTTAAAAGAAGGTGTAGAAGAACTTGAAAAAGCCAAAGAAGCGGTAGAAAGCGCGCCAAAGGCAAACCCTGATTCTAGAGCAAATATACATTTGAAAAATTTGCTTTCAAGAACAACAAAAACTTACAGAACAAGGGCGGATCTTGAGCTTGCAAACAAAACGCAAGAAGTTAAAGATGGCTTTAAAAAGATCTTGGATAAGGCTTACAAAAGAAGCTGGAGCTTTCCAACAGTTAAAGAAGTTGAGTGGTTTATCGACTACATCAACACAGAGTATGTAAAAGCTCTTGCGACTGAAGACAAGAAATAAATAATTAGGCGTGTGTTTGATTAGGGTGCTTGCAAGGCGTAAGATCCTTGCAAGTCCTTTAAAAAATCTGGCAAAAATCCACAAAAACAAAACTTAAAAAACTTCAAATTTTTACCCGTTTTACTCGCGTTAGCTTAATTGCGCGTTGCGCGCAAAAAGGCAACAAATCAAGCGCAAAACGCACAAAGAGAAGCAGCTAGTACTCAACAAAGCTTTTAATATAAAAATGTATAATTGCCATTTAAATTTACAAGGGACAAATATTGTTATTAATAGCTTTGCTGTCTTTTTTATTATCCTTTTTAATTTCTTTGGGCGTGATATACGTTGCAAGGCAGACAAATTTTTTTTTAGATTCAGACAAATCAAACAAACCGCAAAGATTTCACACAAAACCAACGGCGCGCGCAGGCGGGATTGGCATTTTTGTTTCAGGCACGCTTGCAATTTTAATCTCATCTTTTAACTGGGGCTTTGCGCTGGCGGGGTTTTTAGCTTTTTTAAGCGGAATAATCGAAGATCTAAAAGGCATTTTGTCGCCTAAAATGCGGCTTGGCATTCATTTTTTAAGCGCGCTTGCTGGGATCTTACTCCTAAACGCCGTAATTACTGACGTCGGCTTAGACATCAAACTGCCCTACGCACTTGGCTTTGCCTTTACCATCGTCGCGGTCATCGGCTCGATAAACTCAATAAACATCATAGATGGCTTCAACGGCTTAGCCGGCGGCATTGCCGTTATGGTGCTCTCAAGCCTAGCCTGCGTCGCGTATATGGTTGGCGATCTTGAAGTGTTTCAAACCGCGCTAATCATCATAGCCGCGATACTTGGGTTTTTATTCCTAAACTTCCCAAGCGGCAAGATCTTCTTAGGCGACGGCGGGGCATATTTTTTAGGCTTTGTCATCGTGGAGCTCGCAATCATACTCAGCCAAAGAAACGCGGACGTGTCGGCTTGGTTTGTGCTTTGCATTATGATATACCCCGTTTATGAAGTGCTTTTTTCAATCTACCGGCGCAAAGTTTTCAAAAATCTATCGCCCGTCGCGCCTGATAGAACGCATTTGCATAGCCTTTTGCACAAAAGAAAAACAAGAAACAACCCAAAAACTTCCGCTTGGATCTGGGCGTTTAACCTGCCATTTATTTTTTTGCCTATTTTTTATCATCAAAACGACAAATTCCTAATGCTTACGATCCTTGTATTCATCGTGGTTTATAACCTTTTTTACTACGCGCTTGTCAATTTTAAAGTAAGATTCAAACAAAAATCACATCGGACGGACTAAAATGGTATTAATCGTATGCGCGCTAAGAATTGAAGCCGACAAACTAATAAAAGCCCTAAACCTTAAAGAAAGGCAAGATCCCACGCTAGATCTCTTTGAAAACAACGGCATTTTGCTAGCCATTAGCGGCGTTGGCAAAGAAAACATCGCGTTTTGCGTTGGTTACGTCAGCGCAAAATTCACGCCAAAATACATCGTAAATATAGGCATATGCGGCTACGGCGGCAAGGATCTGCAAATCGGCGATATGGTAACGCCGCAAAAGATCATCGACGAAGAAACAAGCAAGGTTTATCACACAGACTACAAAGGTTGCGTTCCACAGCAGACGTTCGTTACGCATTCAAAGCCGCTTTTGCATAAGCGCAACTACTACTTTTGCGTGGATATGGAGACAAGCGCGTTTTGGGTCGCGGCAAACAAGATCCTAAGCAAGGACAAGATCTTTAGCCTGCGGATAGTGTCGGATTTTTTAGACAAAGAGACAATCACGCTAGATCTCATACACAAAATAACCGAGAAAAACCTTGTTACCATCGTTAATTTTTTGAAAGAATTGCTTTGACAAGGGCGCTAGTAACTGGGGCTAGCAGCGGAATTGGGCTTGCCATTACAAAGGTGCTGCTAGATACTGGCTTTATGGTTTTTGGCGCTAGCCGCGGCGGCTTTAAAAGCGAGCTAAACGGCAACATCATTGAGTTTAGGTGCGATCTCACACAAGAAGCGCAGATAAAAAATTTGGCGAGTTTTGTAGAAGAAAGGGGCGGCGTGGATCTATTGGTTAATTGCGCGGGCGTGGGGCATTTTGCAAACCACAAGGATCTTGCGCCCGAAAAGATCACACAGATGGTGGATCTAAACCTAAAAGCCCCGCTAATCCTAACCCGCCTTTTAGAAAAAATGCTGATACAAAGGCGCGGAATGGTGATAAACATTGGCTCCATTAGCGCAAGGGGCAGCGCAAAATTTGCCGCTGTTTATGCCGCCACCAAAGCCGGGCTTGAAAGCTTTTCGCGTAGTCTGTTTGCCGAAGAGCGCAAAAACGGCTTGCGTGTGGCGACGATTTGCGCGGATATGACGCAAACGCCGTTTTATGACGGCAAAGGTTTTGCGCCATCGGATACGCCCGGAGCGTTTTTGGATCCAAAAAGCATTGCAAACGCCCTAAGGTTTGTTATAAGCCAAAAAAGCGGCGAGCTCGTGACGGATCTAGTGCTACGCCCGCAAAAAATTTTGATAGAAAAGAGATAAAAATGAATACAGAAAAAGAAGCGCGCGTAAAGGCCGCCATAGAAGAAATCAAGGCGGGACGCTGTGTGATTATGATTGACGATGAAGATCGTGAAAACGAGGGCGACCTAGTCTTTGGCGCGTGTTTTAGCACGCCTGAAATGGTGAATTTTTTGATAAAAGAAGCGCGCGGGGTGCTTTGCGTGGCGCTAGCAAAAGACATCGCCGCGCGGCTAGAGCTTGCGCCAATGGTAGAAAAAAACAGCTCATCGCACGAGACAGCTTTTACGGTATCGGTTGATGCGCGCTCGGCAAGCACGGGCGTTTCTGCCTACGAGCGCGATATGACGATAAAACTCCTAGCAAACGCCGGCACAAAGCCAAACGACCTTGTGCGCCCGGGGCACATCTTCCCGCTCATCGCTAAAAAAGGCGGCGTGCTTGAGCGCACAGGGCACACAGAAGGCTCGATAGATCTTTGCAAAATGGCTGGGATCTACGAAGCGGCGGTAATTTGTGAGATCGTAAAAGAAGACGGCAATATGGCGCGGCGCGCGGATCTTGAAGAGTTTGGCAAAAAGCACAGGATAAAGACCATTTTTGTGGCTGACCTAATCGAATACCGGCTAGAAAACGAGTCACTCATTAGACTAAGCGACGCACAAGACGCCAGTTTTTTTGGCAAACCGTGCAAAAAAATCATCGCGACGGATTACAAAGACAACAAGCACATCGTGTATCAATTCGGCGCGCCGCAAAAAAACGCCTTTGTGAAATTCCACGCCATCTCAAGCGACACGGATCTAATAGAAGACGCAAGCCGCTACTATTCCCTAAAAAGCGCGCTTGAATATATGCTGCAAGGAGGCGGCTTCGTCGTTTGCTTAGATCTAAAGCACCTAGCCGGCGCGGAGCAAAAAAACTACGGCATCGGCGCGCAAATTTTAAAAAAAATGGGCGTAAGCTCAATCAAACTCATCACGCGAAACGCGCAAAACAGCTTTGTGGCAATGAGCGGGTTTGGGTTAAACATCGAAGAAGAAATAATTTTAAATGAAACAATACATTAAGGAAAAATATGAACGCTCTTGAAATCCTGCTTGCAAAATTTCACAATTACGACATAGCCGCGCTCATTTTAAGGCTCGCCGTTGGCATTTTAATGCTAGCGCACGGCATTATGCTGCTAAAAAACGGCATAGGCGGCATTGAAGCGGTAATGCTAAAAAACGGGCTACCAAAGTTCATCGCTTATGGAATTTACATCGGCGAGCTCGTTGCGCCCGTGTTTTTGATAATCGGGCTTTGGACGCGCTTTTGGGCTTTGATGGTTTTCATAACAATGCTTGTGGCGGTGCTGCTTGTTTATCCAAATAGCATCGTTTCGCTTGGCAAACACGGCGTTTTGCTTGAGCTAAATTACCTGTATTTGTTTGGATCTTTGGCGATATTTTTTCTCGGCTCGGGGAGATTTTCTGCCAAAAATTAGGCAAAGCGGGTGGAATTACGTGCGCTTTGTGCGTTTGTCTTGCCAGCGCCGCACCTTTTTCACCCTTACTTTATCCACACAAAGATCTTCGCAATTCTCCACGCACACGTGGCACGGATTTATCGCTAACTTGTTTCGCAAAGCGTGGCATTGCGCCGTTTGCACGTGCGCCAAAGGCTTTCTCACACTTTAGAGCCCACCCAAAAACCACTTGCACCACAACGCGAAACAAGGCGCCAGCTTTGCAATCAAAGCCGACCACCACAAGGCTAGATCTAAGCACCTTGCCTGCGCCGCGCAAAGTTAGCTCACACGCGAAATCCAACGCAAGCCAGATCTAAGCCAAAGATCTAAGCATAA